>JADIMJ010000030.1 GCA_017694835.1 Candidatus Cryptobacteroides gallistercoris | reverse complement strand
GACAAGCTTGGAGAACTCTGCAACATCAAGTCCCGTGAGGAACTCATCGGAGACATCATCGGTCTTCTCCAGTCACCGGCACGCAATGTCATATCCGCACTCCAGTCTGCAGGCGGCAAACTCGCAGGCATCGTCAAGACTCTTTCAGAGAGAGAATAAGCAAATAAATAATAACAAACTAAATAAATACAATTATGGCAGATATTAAAGCACTTGCAGAAGAGTTGGTTAACCTTTCTGTAAAAGATGTTCAGGAACTTGCTCAGATCCTCAAGGATGAGTACGGAATCGAACCGGCAGCCGCTGCAGTAGCAGTAGCAGGTCCAGTAGCAGGAGCAGGTGAAGCTGCAGCTGCTGAGCAGACTGAATTCAATGTAATCCTCAAGTCAGCCGGTCAGGCTAAGCTTCAGGTCGTAAAGGCTGTGAAAGAAATCACAGGACTCGGCCTCAAAGAGGCTAAGGACCTTGTAGACAAGGCTCCGGATGCCATCGTAAAAGAGAAAGTATCAAAGGCAGAGGCTGAGCAGGTAAAGGCTGCCCTCGAAGAAGCCGGAGCAGAAGTTGAGGTTAAATAACTTCAGCCGTCCCCGGAAGGGAAACTAATTCAGGTTTAGGGCCTATGAAAGACCCTAAACCTTTTTGTCGTATTTAAGTTTTTCTCTATACTAAAGGTAGACAGATGTCACAAAATACCAAAACACAGCGAATTTCTTTCGCATCATCAAAAATTCTCCTTGAGTATCCGGACCTGCTTGAAGTGCAGCTCAAGTCTTTCAGGGACTTTTTCCAGCTTGACACGACACCGGAAAACAGAAAGAACGAAGGTCTGTACAAGGTATTCCAGGAGATATTTCCGATTGAGGACACAAGGAACAATTACAAGCTCGAGTTCATCGACTACTTCATCGACCCGCCACAGTATTCGATTGACGAATGCCTTGAGAGAGGTCTGACTTACAATGTGCCGCTGAAAGCCAAGCTCCGCCTTTCCTGCAGCGATCCTGAACATGAGGACTTTGACATCAGCGTACAGGATGTATATCTCGGCAATATTCCTTACATGACCCCGGGAGGGACCTTCGTCATCAACGGATCTGAAAGAATAATCGTATCGCAGCTCCACAGATCTCCGGGAGTGTTTTTCGGACAGAGTCTGCACGCCAACGGAACAAAGCTCTATTCTGCCAGAATAATCCCGTTCAAAGGCTCATGGATTGAATTCGCGACTGACATCAACAATGTCATGTACGCATACATTGACCGCAAGAAGAAACTGCCGGTCACTACCCTGCTCAGAGCCATCGGATACAACGGGGACAAGGACATCATCGACATTTTCGGTCTTGCCGACGAAATAGAGGCAACACCTGAAAACCTTCAGAAAAATCAGGGGAGAAAACTTGCGGCCAAAGTGCTCAAGACATGGATTGAGGACTTCGTGGACGAAGACACCGGAGAGGTGATCCCGGTGGAAAGGACTACCCCGATAGTAGAGAGAGGAGAAATTCTTAATGAAGACACCATCGCAAGACTTGCGGAGACTGATGTCAAGACGATTCTCCTTCAGAAGGAAGAGGCCAATGTAAATGAATATGCAATCATCTACAACACTCTCCAGAAGGACCCGACAAATACGGAAACCGAAGCCATCAACTATATCTACAAACAGCTGAGGAATTCGGAACCGCCTGATGAGGCTACGGCAAGAGACGTCATCGACAAGCTCTTCTTCTCGGAGAAGAGATACGACCTCGGCGACGTAGGAAGGTACCGCCTCAACAAGAAACTGAATCTCACGATTTCCGATGACACACGCGTGCTTACCAATACCGACATCATCGAAATCATCAAATATCTCATTCTGCTGATCAACTCGAAGGCTACAGTCGACGACATCGACCACCTGAGCAACAGGCGCATCAGGACTGTCGGCGAACAGCTGGCCAACCAGTTCAGCGTAGGCCTGTCCAGAATGGCAAGGACAATCAGGGAAAGAATGAACGTGCGCGACAGCGAACAGTTCTCCCCGATAGACCTGATCAATGCCAAGACTCTCTCGTCCGTGATCAATTCATTCTTCGGGACGAGCCAGCTGTCGCAGTTCATGGACCAGACCAATCCGCTTGCGGAGATGACACACAAGCGCCGTCTCTCGGCCCTCGGACCGGGAGGACTTTCCCGCGACAGGGCTGGATTCGAGGTCAGGGACGTGCACTATACCCATTACGGAAGGCTCTGCCCTATCGAGACGCCGGAAGGCCCGAACATCGGTCTTATCTCATCGCTGTGCGTATATGCAAGGATAAGTGACCTCGGCTTCATCGAGACCCCGTACCGCAAAGTGGAGAACGGCAAGGTAGACCTCAGCGACAACGGCTGGGTCTACATGAGCGCCGAAGAAGAAGAAAACAAGATGATCTCGCTTGCCAACGTGAAGCTTGACGAGACGGGCGAGATTCTTGAAGACAGGATACAGTGCCGCCTCGGGGCGGACTTCCCTGTAGTGACCAAAGGCGAGGTCAACCTCATGGACGTGGCACCGAACCAGATTGCATCGGTAGCGGCATCGCTCATCCCGTTCCTCGAGCATGATGACGCCCACCGCGCACTCATGGGAGCGAACATGATGAGACAGGCTGTTCCGCTTCTCAACCCGGAATCCCCTATCGTCGGGACCGGACTTGAAGAAAGGGTATGCCTTGACTCGAGGACACAGATTATGGCGGAAAACAGCGGAGAGGTAGTCTATGTTGACGCCAATGAAATACATGTGAAATATGACAGGACTGATGACGAGAAATTCGTAAGCTTCTCACCGGAAGTCACCGTATACAAGCTCCCGATCTACAGGAGAACAAACCAGAGCACCACTATCCTCCTGAAGCCTGTCGTAAGGAAAGGCGACAAGGTGACAAAAGGCCAGGTGATGACAGAAGGATATGCGACCCAGAAAGGGGAACTGGCCCTCGGACGCAACCTCAAGGTGGCCTTCATGCCATGGAAGGGATACAACTACGAGGATGCAATCGTGCTCTCGGAGAGAATGATCCGCTGGGATATCCTCACTTCAGTGCATGTCGACGAATACATCACGGAAGTGCGCGACACCAAGCGCGGAATGGAGGAACTGACATCCGACATACCGAATGTCAGCGAAGATGCCACCCGCAACCTTGACGAGAACGGTATCATCCGCATAGGGGCGCACATCGAGCCGGGGGACATCATGATAGGCAAAATCACCCCTAAGGGAGAAAGCGACCCGTCGCCGGAAGAGAAACTCCTGCGCGCAATCTTCGGAGACAAGGCCGGTGATGTCAAAGATGCATCCCTCAAGGCCACTCCGTCACTCAGCGGCACAGTCATCGGAACTGCCCTGTATTCAAAAGTTGCAAAGGAAAGCAACAGGAAAGAGGCCAAGGCAGACCAGAAGGCCAAGATTGACATGGCAGAAGAGGACTTCAACAAGAAGGCTGCGGCACTGAGGGCAAAGTTCATTGAGAAACTCTCTGTCCTTGCCGAAGGAAAGCAGAGCGCCGGCATCAGCGACCTCTACGGAGTTGAAATCATAGCAAAGGGCAAGAACATAACCGCCGCTGACATCAGGGGAATCGATTACGAGAACATCAATTCCGCAAAGTGGACTTCAGACAAGAACGCCAACACGATGATCAGAGAGCTAATCAACAATTACTGCATTGCCTACAAGGAACTTGCAGCAAGGCACAAGAGAGTTCTCGACAAGATCAAGGTCGGAGACGAACTCCCGAACGGAGTAATGCAGCTTGCCAAGGTCTACATCGCCAAGAAGAGAAAAATCCGCGTCGGAGACAAGATGGCCGGCCGCCACGGCAACAAAGGTATCGTTGCCAAGGTGGTAAGGGACGAGGACATGCCGTTCCTTGAGGACGGAACTCCAGTCGACATAGTGCTCAACCCTCTCGGTGTGCCGTCGCGAATGAACCTCGGACAGATTTATGAGACAGTGCTCGGATGGGCCGGAGAAGAACTCGGACTGAAGTTCAGCACCCCTATCTTCGACGGTGCGAGCATGGAGGACATCTGCTCATACACAGACAAGGCAGGCCTGCCGCGTTTCGGAAAGACATATCTCCGCGACGGAGGCACAGGAGACTGGTTTGACCAGCCGGCTACCGTCGGTGTCATTTATATGATCAAGCTCGGACACATGGTGGACGACAAGATGCATGCAAGATCCATCGGACCTTACTCCCTCATCACACAGCAGCCTCTCGGAGGAAAGGCTCAGTTCGGAGGACAGAGATTCGGAGAGATGGAGGTATGGGCCCTTGAGGCATTCGGTGCATCCAATGTGCTCCAGGAAATCCTCACAGTCAAGTCTGACGATGTGACGGGAAGGTCAAAGGCCTACGAGGCAATCGTCAAGGGAGACCTCATGCCAACCCCTGGAATACCGGAGTCACTCAACGTATTGCTCCACGAGCTGAGAGGACTTGGACTCAAAGTGACATTGGATTAATTACAGACAATTTGAAATTTAAGAAATATGCCGACTTTTAATAAAGAAAACAAGGTTAAAAGCAATTTCGAAAGAATCAGCATTTCTCTTGCTTCCCCGGAGGACATCAAGGAAAGGTCCTCTGGAGAAGTACTGAAGCCTGAGACAGTCAACTACAGGACATACAAGCCTGAAAGGGACGGCCTTTTCTGTGAAAAGATCTTCGGTCCTACAAAGGACTACGAATGTCACTGCGGAAAGTACAAGAGAATCAGATACCGCGGCATCGTCTGCGACAGGTGCGGCGTTGAAGTGACCGAGAAGAAAGTCCGCAGGGAAAGGATGGGGCACATCGAGCTCACGGTACCTGTGGCCCATATCTGGTACTTCAAGTCAGCGCCGAACAAGATTGCTGCCCTCCTCGGCATTGCGGCCAAGAAACTCGAGGCCGTAATCTACTACGAGAAATACATCGTCATCAACCCGGGGACAACAGGCATAGAAAAGAAAGAGCTTCTCTCGGAGGAAGAATACCTTGACCTGATAGACAGCATGCCTGAGAACCAGAATCTCCCTAACGACGACCCGAACAAGTTCAGGGCCGGTATGGGAGCGGAAGCCATATACGAGCTCCTCAAGGAAATCGACATAGACGCTCTGGCCAAGGAACTCAAGGAGAAGATGAATACCGAGACTTCGCAGCAGAGAAGGGCCGAAGCCCTCAAGAGGCTCAGCATCGTGAAGTGGTTCCAGGAGTCCAAGGGCGTCAACAGGCCTGAATGGATGATAATGAAGGTCATCCCTGTCATTCCGCCTGACCTCCGTCCGCTCGTTCCGCTTGACGGAGGGCGTTTCGCCACATCCGACCTCAACGATCTCTACAGGCGCGTGATCATCAGGAACAACCGTCTGAAGAGGCTCATTGAAATCAAGGCTCCGGAAGTCATCCTCAGGAATGAGAAGCGCATGCTTCAGGAAGCCGTGGACTCACTCTTTGACAATTCCAAGAAGTCCAATGCAGTCAAGAGCGAGGCAAACAGGACGCTGAAGTCCCTTTCAGACAGCCTCAAGGGAAAACAGGGCCGCTTCCGCCAGAACCTCCTCGGAAAGCGTGTGGACTACTCCGCCCGTTCTGTGATTGTCGTCGGACCGGAACTCAAGATGCATGAGTGCGGACTGCCTAAGTTCATGGCAGCAGAGCTCTACAAGCCGTTCATCATCAGGAAACTGATTGAGAGAGGCATCGTGAAGACCGTGAAGTCTGCCAAGAAGATAGTCGACAGGAAAGACCCTGTCATCTGGGATATACTTGAGAATGTGATGAAGGGACATCCGGTACTTCTGAACCGTGCCCCTACACTCCACAGGCTCGGTATCCAGGCATTCCAGCCGAAAATGATCGAAGGAAAGGCCATCCAGCTCCATCCGCTCGCATGTACGGCATTCAACGCCGACTTCGACGGTGACCAGATGGCGGTGCACCTTCCGCTCGGCAACGCAGCCATCATGGAAGCCCAGCTCCTCATGCTCGGCTCACACAATATCCTCAACCCGGCCAACGGAACGCCTATCACCGTGCCTTCACAGGACATGGTCCTCGGTCTGTACTACATCACCAAGGCAAGGCCGGGCGCAAAGGGAGAAGGAATGAAGTTCTATGGTCCTGAAGAGGTCATCATAGCCCTCAACGAAAAGGCCATTGACATCCATGCCAAGATTCAGGTGCGCCTGCCGAAGGACAAGCAGCACCCGGAGGAAGGCACACAGATGGTGGAGACCACCCCGGGCCGTATCATCGTGAACCAGTTCGTTCCTATAGAAGTGCCGTATGTCAATGAGATTCTCGGAAAGAAATCCCTCAGGAAAATCATTTCCGTGGTCATCAAGAACACAGGTGTGGCCCGCACGGCCCAGTTCCTCGATGACATCAAGAACCTCGGATACACCATGGCATTCAAGGGAGGACTTTCCTTCAACCTCGGCGACGTCATCATCCCGGCGGAGAAAGAAGCCCTCATCGAGAACGGCTACAAGACTGTGGAGAACATCAAGAACAACTTCTCCATGGGATTCATCACCAACAACGAGCGCTACAACAAGGTCATCGACCTGTGGACTTCAATAGACAACCAGATTACAGGCATCGTGGAGAAGCAGATTTCCGCAGACCAGCAGGGATTCAACCCTGTATACATGATGCTTGACTCCGGAGCCCGAGGCTCGACACAGCAGATCAAGCAGCTCTGCGGTATGCGAGGCCTCATGGCGAAGCCGCAGAAATCCGGAGCACAGGGTGCGGAAATCATCGAGAACCCGATTATCTCCAACCTTAAGGAGGGCATGACAGTGCTCGAGTACTTCATCTCCACCCACGGAGCCAGAAAAGGTCTTGCCGATACTGCCCTCAAGACAGCCGATGCAGGTTATCTTACCCGCCGTCTGGTCGATGTCTCACACGACGTCATCATCAATGAGGAAGACTGCGGGACACTCAGGGGCCTCATCGCCACTGCCATCAAGAGCAAGGACGAAATCGTCGAGTCCCTCGGGGAAAGGATTCTCGGAAGGACATCAGTCCACGACATCTTCAACCCGCTCACGGGAGAACTCATCCTGCCGGCAGGTGAGGAGATTACGGAGAGCATAGCCGCCCTCATAGAGTCTCTTCCTATTGAACAGGTTGAAATCCGCTCTGTGCTCACCTGCGAATCACGCAAGGGCGTCTGTGCGAAATGCTACGGCCGCAACCTCGCCTCCGGCCGCATGGTCGAGAAAGGAGAAGTCGTGGGAGTCATCGCGGCGCAGTCCATCGGAGAGCCTGGTACACAGCTTACACTCCGTACATTCCATGTCGGAGGTACTGCGTCCAGCACAGCGGCAGAAAGCTCCATCGAGTCCAAGTACAACGGCAAGCTCGAATATGAGGAACTCAGGACCATCGAAAGAGTTTCCGACGACGGTTCAGTACAGGATGTCGTTGTCAGCCGTACTACTGAACTCCGTATTGTGGACGAGAACACCGGCATCACTTTCTCCCAGTACGACGTGCCTTACGGCTCCGTGCTCTACAAGAAAGACGGAGAGAAGGTTGCCAAAGGGGACCTCATCTGCGAATGGGATGCATACAACGCCATCACAATCATCGAGACGGCAGGTACCGTACGCTTTGACAGCATGATCGACGGGGTCACTTTCCGTGAGGAAGCAGCCGATGAATACTCCCTCAACAGGGACAAGGTCATCATCGAGTCCCGAGACAGGTCAAAGAACCCTACCATCAACATCATCGATGAGAACGGTGCAAGCAAGAAGCAGTATAACCTGCCTGTAGGCGCCCATGTGATGGTAGGCGACGGAGACAAGGTCAGAATCGGAGACATCATCATCAAGATTCCTCGTGCAATCGGAAAGTCCAGCGACATCACCGGAGGTCTGCCGCGCGTCACGGAACTCTTCGAGGCCCGCAACCCTTCAAACCCTGCCATCGTATCCGAAATCAACGGAGAAGTTGTCATGGGCAAGATCAAGAGAGGAAACAGGGAAATCATCATCAGGAACAAGTCCGGCAAGGAGAAACGCTATCTCGTTCCTCTTACCAAACAGATTCTTGTGCAGGAGAACGACTATGTCAAGGCAGGCATGAGGCTTTCCGACGGTGCGGTCTCCCCTACCGACATCCTCAACATTCTCGGGCCTATCAAGGTTCAGGAATACATCGTCAATGAGATTCAGGAAGTCTACAGGCTCCAGGGCGTGAAGATCAACGACAAGCATTTCGAGATCATCGTAAGGCAGATGATGAGGAAAGTCCAGATCAACGACCCGGGAGACACGGAATTCCTGCCTGAGGAACTCGTGGACAAGTGGCAGTTCATGGATACCAATGACCGCATATACGGCATGTTCTATGTGACTGACCCGGGAGACTCGCAGAAGTACACCGAAGGACAGATTGTCTCTGTCCGCGAAATGAGAAGCGAGAACTCTTCTCTCGAAAGACAGGGGCTCAAGATGATGGTACTGCGCGAGGCAAGGCCGGCAACGGCAAGCCAGGTACTCCAGGGTATCACAAGGGCTGCGCTGAAGACCAGCAGCTTCATCTCCGCAGCATCATTCCAGGAGACCACCAAGGTGCTCAGCGAGGCAGCCATCAGAGGCCGCGTCGACAACCTCGAAGGCCTGAAGGAGAATGTCATCTGCGGACATGCAATCCCTGCAGGTACCGGCCAGAAGGAATTCCAGGAAATCCTGGTCGCCCCTATGGAAGAGTACCAGAAGGCCATGAGCGAACTGTAGTACAGGAGAGCGTGCCGTAGAGAGCCACTCTGCAAGTACGGGAAAACGCCCCGGGATACGGGACAAAAATATGAAGAGCGGATCATTCAACGGTCCGCTCTTCTGCTTTTTGCGCATTTTGTCTTCAGTATGGAGGATTTCAATGCAGTTTGACTAACTTTGCCGAACGAACGACAATATCAGCAGACAATATTAAACGGCAATATCCCTGACAAAATGGACAACGGCAACATTCCCGGAACCGGCCTTGCGGAGAAAAAGCTGCAGATTCCGAATGCGGATTTGCTTGACGAGTGCCGCAGACTCCTTGATTCCGGACAGACAGTCCTGATTACTGCCAAGGGCGGCAGCATGTTTCCTTTCATCAAGGACGGAGACAGGGTCATCGTATGCAAGACAGGGAAATTGGAGGAAGGCGATATTGTCCTTGGACAGACCGGAGGGCACAGATTTGTGCTGCACAGAATAATAGGGACAACCGAGAGGAATTGCAGGAAAGTCTATGTGCTCATGGGTGACGCCAACCTGAAAAAAACAGAAGAATGCGAAGAAAATGACATTGCAGGGAAAGTCGTCGGAATCATGAGAAACGGGAGGACAATAGCAGCAGATTCCCCGGCGGAGAAATTCAAGGGGCATGTCTGGATGTGCCTCAGGCCAGTCAGAAGAATTCTCCTGAAATTGTCGGGGTACCGGCAGCATTGACAATTGACAGATTGACAATTGACAGCCGAAAACAACTATATCAGATTGCAGGAAAAATGGACAGCCGGACAACATATATCGCGTGGCTATGGAAAGCATCAGCCGGGTCAAGGACGAGAATATCCGCCGCCTGTGCCGCGGGCATCGGAAGAATCGGGGCGGCATTGGGCGTCATCTGGAACAGCAAGATTCTGGTTGACATCGCAACAGGACATTCTGACGCGGACATCCGGCTCCATATCATTCTTATGGCCGGATGCATGATTCTGCAGACATCGCTCTCCGTCATTGTGACCAGGCTGAATGCAGTGACGGAAGTCAGGATGAAGAACAGGCTGCGCAAACAGCTTTTTGACCATATTCTCGAGAGCAGATGGCAAGGCCGCGGGGCAATGCATACCGGGGACATGATGAGCAGGATAGAATCTGATGTCCGGGCAATAACTTCGGTCGTCTGCAAGTCTGTGCCTGCGATGATGACGACTCTTGTCCAATTCGCGGCTGCCGCATACCTGATGGCCAGCATGGACTGGCGCATACTGCTCTGCATTGTATTCCTCATGCCGGCGGCGGTTGTGGCAGGAAAGGGATATTTCAGGAAAATACGGAGCCTCAACAGGAAAATTCTGGACACGGGGAGCAGAGTGCAGTCCCACATTCAGGAAAACATCCAGCACAGGACATTGATTTCTGCCATGGAGATGGGGCCCGGAATTTCAGGGGAACTGTCTTCCATGCAGGACTCCCTTGAAAAGCAGGTGAGGGAAAGGACAGACTATTCCCTGTTTTCAAAGACAGCCGTACAGCTGGGGTTCTCCGTCGGATACATCACCGTATTCATATGGTGCATCTTCGGCCTGCTTGACGGCAGCATGACCTTCGGCATGATGACGGCCTTTATCCAGCTTGTGTCACAGATACAGCGCCCGGCGGTGGACATGAGCAGAATACTTCCGTCAGTGATAAATACCGCAGCATCGGCAGAAAGACTTTCTGAACTGATGGGACTCCCGACAGAAGAAAATGTCCCGCCTGTCAGATTCAGGGGGATGACAGGCATAAGGATGGAAAATGTGTCATTTGCATACAAGGACACTGACGGCGGGAAAGAAATAATCTCAGGCTTCAGCCATGACTTCACGCCGGGAAGCATCACGGCCCTCACAGGCAAGACAGGTTCCGGCAAAAGCACAATCATACGGCTCATGCTGGCCCTCACGAGCCCGGACTCCGGGAAAGTAATATTCTATGATGAAACTGAAGCCGCAGAAGCGTCACCGGGCACCAGATGCAACATAACATATGTGCCCCAGGGCAACAGCCTGATAAGCGGCACGGTAAGGACCAATCTGCTTTTGGGTAATCCGGAAGCGACTGAAGAAGAAATGGCTTCAGCCCTGCACAATGCGGTCGCCGACTTTGTCCTGGACCTGCCCGACGGACTTGACACACCGTGCAGTGAATCCGGAGGAGGATTCAGCGAAGGCCAGGCCCAGAGGATATCCATAGCAAGGGGACTCCTCCGAAACGGCCGCGTCATGATACTGGACGAGCCGACATCGGCCCTCGACAAGGGGACGGAACAGACTCTGCTCTCAAGGCTGGCAGAAAACAGCTACGGTAAAACAATGATCATCGTCAGCCACAGCGATGCCGTCGCCGGATTCTGCGACAGCATAATCCGCCTGGAACGGAGCAGGAAATGAATCCCGCCATATCATGTGGGAAACGAATCAGTCACGCTCTATGACAAAGGTCTGCCTCTGCGGGCCAACACCTTTTATTGTCAGCCTTTTCCAGGACGCGGGCAAAACCGACTTCCTTCTTACAATCCCCCTGTCTGTTATTTCAAGGCCCCCGAAACCGTTCATTACAGCCTGGAGAAGGCCGCCTGCCCCGGTCACAAAATAAGGGTTGTCCGAAGAGGCTGTCTCTGAAAATACTCCGAACGGAGGACGGAGAAAAGGCCGGTAGCACCTGCGGAACATCTCTTCCGCCATGACGGCATCCCCGAGACGGGCATACTGCACACAGAAAATGCTGAAAGACATGGCCGGGCCATTGACAGGGTCAATCTTGTCCTCATAATATTCGAGGTCCCTGAGCAGCCTGTCCCTGTCTGTCACAATGCCGAGAGGATATCCGAGCAGATTCACATCCGCCTGCTTGATCTGAGCGCCTCCGTACCCTTCGTATTCCAGAGTAATGCCGTCAGGACTGACGAGGATACGGAGACCGTCCGCAATATCCTTCCATATGCGCGGGATTTCCGCCTTGCAGAGCCGTCCTGCCTTTATTGCGCATTGCAGTGCCCTGATGACAGCCCCGTTTGTGAATGCATTGTCCGTCACATTATTGGCATATTCATCAGCTCCTGTCACTCCGGCTATGGACCATGACCCGTCAGGATTCCTGACTGCACGGCTTTCCCAGAATTCCGCCACTCCGCGCATCAGAGGCCACCCTGTTTCCGCAAGCCAGTTCCTGTCCCTCGTGACACAATAATAGTTCCAGGCCGCTATCGCGACATCAGCCGAAACATGATGTTCCATCGGCCCGGTTATAGCCCATACGGGTGTGGACTCTTCACCTGCGCCGTCCGACTCCCACGGAAACATAGCGCCGTCATATCCATAGGCAAAAGCCTTGCGGCGGGCTGCCTCAAGCCTGTCGGCACGATAGTCAATCATTGATGCGGCAATACCTTGGTTCAAGAGAAGCAGCGGAGGAAACATCCAGAGCTCGCTGTCCCAGAATATGTGGCCCGAGTATCCGGCAGAAGACAGTCCCATCGGCGGTATGCTGAGCCGCGACCCTGCCCTGCATGAACTGTACAGGCTGTAGAGGGCAAGACGGACAACACGCTGCGCCTCATCATCGCCTTCAATCTCAATGTCGCCCTTCCACAGTTCTTCCCAGCATGAATGGTGGCCGGAAATGATTTTTTCCGGAGTCATCCTGTCTATGTAGACTATCTGCCGCACTGATTCGTTGAGAGGATCATTGAAATCGGCCGTGGAACACACGGAAGCGGCCAGGCTGAAACATGCCGTCTTTCCTTTACCGATCCGGGCTGAAATTCCGCCCGGACTGCATCTGAAGCTGCTGTCGGGGAAAAACATCGATGCGGCATGCACGCTGTGGGCTCCAAATTCAGTCCCGGCGCTTGTCTGAATCAGGTCTATCTTACGGCTTTCCGCATAAAATGTGTCATGCCGGGAATCCCCGCCGATAAAATTGTCGGGGACAGACATCCGGTTTGATACAGCGACCTCCGCATCATCAAGGGCCGTGATGCTGCATGTCATCATCAGGCAGAACGGAAGATTTCTCAACGCCATGAATGAATACTCTACCCTGACCTTGCCCTGAGAGACAAAACTTGTCACATGGCGGGCATTTTTCATGTCCAGGGTCTGGCTCCACTCAGAGACATTGCCTGAAGTTACAGGCGCCCCGTCGACAGTCATCGTGACTCCGAACGGGCAGATGCCCTTCTGGGCCGTGAGAAGCCTGTCTTTTCCCTGCTTCTCGAAAACATTGTTGAGCATCAGATGCCGGACAGAGAAAGGTTCTTTCCACGGAAGCAGGCCGAGAGTCCCGTTGGCCACGGACACGCCGGAATATGAATCCCGGCAATCCTCTCCGGCTACGGTTATGGACCATCCGTCTGCCGGCATCTCCGCATAAGCTGCCGTACAGACAAATAATGACAGGAGCAGAACCGCCGGATATGACTTCAGATTCAGATGCATGTCTCCAATTCATTTATGATTATCTCCTCGGCGGAACGCGCCCATGCAGGAAAGGCCTCATCCGGTCTGAATCCCCTGGCAAACCCGAGAAGCGCGGACAAGTCAAACCTGTCGGAAGAGATGCCCACTCCGCATCTTGTGGCATCAAGTGCGTTGCATTTCTGTTCAATATGGGACGGCACCATCAGAATCGGCTTTCCGAGATATACAGCCTCGCAGATTGACTCGAAACCTGCCGTACTTGCATATGCCATGCAGCCGGCCATCTGACGGAGAAATTCCTTGTCATCAAGCGTGTAGAAAGTAAGGGTATCGTCATATTTCCTGACAGGCCCTTCAGACCACTTGTCCCAGAAAAACCTCAGTTCGACCTCCGGATGTTCCTTGTGCCAGGACATGACATCCGTGGCAAATCCGGCATTGAGCATATAGCCGTGTATGTAGTCCCCGGCTGTCGGGGTCATGTCCAGGACTTCCTTTCTGAGCAAAGGGGGCACGACATGGATATTATGGCCATGGTCCGGAGGCATTTCCCTGAACGACAGCGCAAGATGGCGGCTGGCCCCTATCGCAGTCAGCCTTGAATACAGATTCAGCACCGAAGCCTCTGAAAATCCCTTGTGATGAGGCAGGTTGAAATCCTTGTGCAGGAACAGGTACTGATGCCCGATGCATATCTGCGGAGTCCGGATATTATAGAGAAGATAGACAAGTCCGGTAAGCAGTTCATAGAAATTGACGACGACGTCGGCGCCGGAATCCTTGATGGCATTCTTCAGGAATACCAGGCTCCTGCTGTACTTCGGCATCGTCACGAGATTATAAAAGATGCTCCTGCCCATGTCCGCAGTACGGTTCTTCGCGGACGGCAGGAAATTGACGCTGGTGAACTGACGGACCGGAGCCTGCACTCCCTTCAGGAAAAAATCCGGCAATATCCGGGCCTTGCTTTTGCCGACCAGCATGCCGACGACCTCGTGGCCGCGGGAGAGAAGCATCTTCTCCATTGTCATCGCCTGGGTAAGATGCCCGCGGCCCTCCCCCTGCACAATAAAAAGATATTTCATCACTGTGGTATTTGAGGATATCTGACTATAGACCATTCACCTTCAAATGTTTCGACAAGCGCCGAAAGAGATTCCACCCAGTCCCCCGAATTCAGGTAATGTATACCGTCAATCATCCTGTTTTCCGGATAATGGATGTGGCCGCAGATGACACCGTCGCATTTTTTTGAACGGGCAAGGTCAGCAAGCATACCTTCAAATCCGGACACGAATGACACGGCCTGCTTTACCTTGTGCTTGAGAAATTGCGACAATGAGAAGTAAGGCTTTCCCTGCCTGATTCTGTATTTGTTATAGATTGTATTGATTCTCAGCAATGCATTATAGCTCACGTCCCCCAGCTTTGCGAGCCATTTCATGTTGGAAGTGACGCTGTCAAAGACATCCCCGTGCGTAACGAAATAGCGCTTGTCCCCGCTTTCAAGGACATAGTCCCGGACAATGCTGACGTTACCCAACTTGAGAGGGGCGATATTCTCCAGGAAGTCATCATGGTTGCCTCGGATATATATGACTTCCGTGTTCCAGTTCTCCATCATTTTCATGACAGTCTTGAAAAACAGCGTATACTCCGGTCTCCATCCCTTCATCCCCGATTTCTTCTGGAGCTGCCATCCGTCGATAATGTCCCCGTTCATTATCAGTGTGTCGCAGTCGACGCTCCCGAGAAATTTCGCCGCCTCGCTGACTTTCGCATGCTTTGAGCCCATGTGAATGTCCGAGATTATGACTGTCCTGTAATGAGGCCTGTTTTCCATATGTTCATTTCAATTTTTCTGCATAGTCCTTCACTTTCTGCCCGTCCTCAAGGCGGCAGACAAGAATCCGCCCGTTTCTTTCTGCAACCACATACCCGTCAAGGCCGCTTACTGCCGCAGCACCGGATACATTCACGATGCAGTTGCGGCATCCTTCGGCAACGGACTTCCCCCCTATGATCACATTTCCGTCCGCATCCATGCGTGAATATTTTCTTACTGCACTCCAGCTGCCGAGGTCACTCCAGCCGAAATCTCCGGAAATCACATGGATGGCATCGGACTTCTCCATCACGGCATAGTCAATGGATATCTTTTCACATTCATGGAAATGCCCGGCAAGCACATGCTTTTCTTCAGGAGTATAGAATGCGGGGGACATCCTGGCGATGACACCGGCTATGGACGGTGCATATTTCCTGAGCTGGCTTTCTACCGTACGGACATTCCACACGAAAATACCGGCATTCCAGAAATAGGAGCCTTCTGAAAGATAGAATTCGGCAGTAGCCCTGTCCGGCTTTTCCTTGAAAGCAATCACCTTGTTGATCTTACCTTCCGTCTTGTCTGATGCCATGATGTACCCGTAGCCGGTCTCCGGCCTGTCGGGGGCTATGCCGACCGTGACGATGGCGTCATTCTCGGCAGTATACCCGAGAGCCGTCCTTATCGCCGCCGCAAATGCGTCCGTCTTCAGCACACAGGCATCTGACGGGGTCACCACAATATTGGCGTCAGGGTGCCGCATGGCAATCTTGCATGAAGCGTATGCAATGCATGGAGCCGTATTCCGGGGCTCCGGCTCAGCAAGAATATGCTCTGACGGGATTTCCGGCAACTGGGACATGACAATGGGAACATACCGCTCCGATGTGACCACCCAGAAATTCCCGATGTCACACAGGGGAAGAAACCTGTCGACAGTCATCTGTATCAGAGTCCTGCCTGTCCCCAGCAAATCGAGGAACTGCTTGGGCATCTCCGGCGTACTTACAGGCCACAGGCGGCTGCCTATGCCTCCGGCCATAATTACGACATGAGTATCCATAAATTGAATTTTTCCGGGATGTAAAGTTACCAACTAGAATGTAAAGATACCAATTTTTCAGAAATAAAAAAGGGGGGTGAGCCAAAGACCTTTTGACTCATCCCCGCAGTTATGTCATCACCGCACCTTGCCTGCCTAGAATGCAAGGCCCAGCTTGAAGCCGCAGTTATTTATGCCGTCCATTCCGAAGGACTCGCTCCTGTTGGAAGCATAGCTGTAGTAAAGGGCAAACTGAAATCCGAAATTGGTCCTGTTGAAGGGATGCCATGTAAAACCGACTTCAGGAGAAGCATAGAAGCCCCAGTTCCTGTCATAGACGGCATACTGGCTGAAGTACGAATACTGGTCGGCATAGTTGGCTCCGACCTTGGCCTCGACATAAGGCTCGAATTTCGACCATGTGAACCTGTAGCGCAGGACTGCCCCGAAAGGCACCTGATACAAAGACCTGAACATGTCGGTGTTCAGGGCCTCTCCGTCAGCAGGATAATATGTTGTCCTGGCGACATATTCATTGGCTGTATTATAGCTTGCAAAGGCACCGACGGCAATGCGAGGGAGCAGATAGTATCCGCCCTCAAGATATCCGCCCCATCCCTGGGCAGCCTCTGCATGTTCATTTCCCGGAGTGGCATTGAACTGCCAGCCCGCATTTATGTACCATCTCTTGCCGACCTGTGCATCCGACGGCAATGCCGCTGCCATTGACACTGCCGCAGCAAGCAGGATATATATGATTCCTTTTTTCATGACTGTCCTCCTTATTCATTTGAAAGTGACTGCGCGAATGACTGTATGATGGCTTCCTGAAGCACAGGCACCATTCCCTGTGACGAGACAAGGCTGCCGTCAAGATAACTGTTCCAGACAATCTCAAGACGGATGTCCTTGTCTGTCTCGGGATCTCCGGTCAGAGGGGTAAGGTCCACCATTTCCGTCAGGAAGGAATGCGTGGTGTATGAATATGACACGGGATAGGAATACGGGGCCCAGCTGCCGTAGTAGCCTCCCCACCAAGAAGGGGACCAGTATCCGGGATATCCCCACCACCAGTACGGGTCAGACGGGACGAAATCCACAAAATGCTGCGTATCCTCAATATAGCTTACCTGAAGGCCGAGATCCGCATCCGCCCTGGAGTCAACCTCCTGATAACCGAGGGCGGTCATCTGCGCACGGTACTCATCGAGGATTGTCCTGACTGTCCGGGAATCGGTTTCCCTGACATACGAATACCGGCCCGAATCCATCACAAGCATACTGTCCGCCACGACAAAAGTATTGAACGAACTGAAGTCCGCCGAGGTGTCATAGGCGGTATAGACCATATATCCTCCGTCTGTTTTGCCCATATCCGGCTCCTTTCGGCACGCCGCCAGAGGAAGGACGAGCATAAGTATCATAATGAATCTTTTCATAATATTCTCCGTTTTTAAACAATTCATGACAAACTATTGGATTCCAGAATCAAATCATTGGATTTCAGGATTAAATCATTGGATTTGAATATCAAGCAACCGGACTACATGGACATGCCCTCCACTGCTCCGGAAAGGGAATAGGGCACCACATGTCCGTCGAGGCGGACACTATTGGAACTGAAGTTAGGCATTACTGTGGCATAGGCCCTGCTGCTGTCCGCGACAATGACAATATCTACTCTGGCACTTATCATTATGCCGGTCACATTCATCGAATAACGCGTATTGCCTCTCTTGTCCCTCGACACACTGACATCAGAGATTGTCCCGTCGACAGTTATTCCTCCGACTCCGTTCGGTCCGGAACAGGTGTATGACGGAGACACCTGTACTACCGCCCGCTTCCCTTTCACAGAAATGAAATTGGTGGTAGAGTTGACAAGGACGCGCGTCCCGTGCCTGAATGTGACGGCATCCGCCTCAAGGACGAAACTTGCATTCTTCAGGGCTTCCCCGGCCTGCAGGCCTGCAATGGAATCAGCCGCATCATATACTCTCGTATCTCTGGCCTGTCCTGCCTTGAAGGCAGCCATGTCGTCTTTCCACCGTTGAATCCTTTCCTGTCGGGTTTCCTTGTCCTGGGCTGACCCGATGAACCCGGCTGACAACACTGCCAGCATCAAAATCAGTCGTCTCATATTTCCTTAAAATTAATAGCCGGGCCTATATTGTCAAAATATGCGCCAAAAACATCAAAGGAAAGAAATTTTAACAAAAAAATCCGGGAGCGGCAGGCCCCCGGAACAAAAATCCTGTTTCTGACAGTCAGCAGATGGAAGACAATGACGGAATGTAGTTGCGCTGGATCATCTCGGCGAACTTGACGGATATCTCCTTGTCCGAATATCCCATATTGCTTCCGATATTATATATAAGCCGTACTTCAGCGTCTGAAATCTCCTTGTCGGACAGCACGAGTGAAATCATGTACAGCAGCAGGTTGTCCCGCATTCCCGGCTCCTTCGAGAGGATATTCGACAGGGACTGGTTGAACAGGCTGACCACATCCGCTCCGGCAACCGAATCAAGGAAATTGCGCGGGAAAATCTGGAGGTTCGAGAGCGTGTCTATTATATGCTCCACCTCCTGTGATGTCACACTGCCGTCCGCACTGGCGACAACAAGGCCGGTCGAAGCAAAGAATACGGACAGGTCTTCATCTATCGGACCGTTCCCGACTTTAAGGAGAATGCCTATGAGCTCATCCATGCCGGCCGCCAGTTCCTCTTCGTTTTCTGCTGAGGAGAAGAGCCTGAGGGCCTGCACGCGGATAGGATTGACCGGATGCTCATATCGGCTGAGTCCGCGGTCCCTGAGGAAATAGTCAAGGCGCTTGCTGTTGTCCGCCAGAAGAGTATCGATGCTGACATTCATCTTGCCGAGGTCAAGGCCGGAAGCCATCTTGAAGAAGGCAGTCACACATGCATTGAGATTGCCGTTGGCAAGATAGCCGTAGCGGTCTGCCACCAGTTCGGCGAGCTGGTCATGAAGCCTGATCTTGTACTGGAGAGTAACCGGAGGCTGTGTGGTCTCCGGAGGGAAGACGAAATAAATGAGACGCTTGAGTGCGGTGTCCTTGTTGATGATATGGCCGAGCTCATGTCCTATGACAAATCTCATTTCATCTTCACTCATCAGGTCGAACATTGAAGAATTCACATTGATTATATGCGGCTGGCCCTCGACATCGGACGCCACCGAAAAGGCATTGAGAGTGCTGTCTCCCGTGACATAGAAATCTACCGGTTCGGTGAAGCCCAGTCTTTCCTTGACTTCCATGCACAGGCGGTGAAAATCCGGAAGAAGAGCCTGCTCCACCTTCATGCAGTGGCCCTCCATGCGGCTGCGCCAATAATCATTGGCAGTACTGTCGGTGGCCGACCTGATGATGGCTTCAACGACCTGCCCCTGAAGGGCGGCATAAATCTGTTTTCCAAGTTCCTGTTCAAGAGGAATTGCTAATGAGCGGTCAGTCATGGTTACATCAATTAAACGGTTATGGATATGCAGCCTGTTTCTACAAATATCTGAATTTAATTCCACTTATACAATGCCTGCTGTATGGATTTCGGATTTTAGTCCATATCTTTGAAAAATGGAACGCCGGGCCTTATCTGCTACGGCGGCTTAGAAATCATTAAAACAATGAAAACACCTGACAGAATCATTGTGCACGGGGCAAAAGTGCACAACCTCAAGAATATAGACGCCGAAATCCCCCTTAACAGGATTGTGGGCATAGCAGGAGTGTCCGGCTCCGGGAAGTCATCACTGGCACTCGGGGTGCTTTATGCGGAAGGCTCAAGGCGATATCTCGAGTCGCTTTCCACATATACCAGGAGGAGGATGACCCAGGCCGCGAGGGCCGATGTGGACGAAGTGCTGTATGTGCCGGCTTCGCTGGCAATGCACCAGCGTCCCGGCATACCCGGCATACGCAGCACCTTCGGGACGGGGACGGAACTGCTCAACAGCCTCAGGCTCATTTATTCAAGGCTTGCCAGCCACAGATGTCCCAACGGACATTACCTGGAGCCGTCCCTGCTTGTGGCCGCAGGACAGGAACTTGTGTGCCCCGAATGCGGGGCGCATTTCTATGCGCCTTCTGCCGAGGAACTGTCATTCAACAGCCAGGGGGCCTGCCATACATGCGACGGGACAGGGACAGTACGGACGGTGGACGAGTCAACGCTTGTCCCTGACGAAACCCTGAGCATTGACGAGGGAGCCGTAGCCCCGTGGAATACGCTGATGTGGTCGCTGATGACCGATGTCTGCAGGGCAATGGGGGTAAGGACAGATGTGCCCTTCAACAGGCTTACGGCCAGGGAAAGGGACATAGTGTTCCACGGGCCGGCAGAGAAAAAGCACATATTCTACAAGTCGAAGAACACCAATCAGGCCGGAGAGCTGGACTTCACATATTACAACGCCGTATACACCGTCCAGAACGCCCTTGCTAAAGTCAAGGACGAGAAAGGCATGAAGAGGGTCGAGAAATTCCTCAGGACCGAAATCTGTCCGGACTGCGGAGGGTCGAGGCTTTCCGATGCAGCACGGGCGCCTCTGGTCCGCGGGATATCACTCGCCGACGCATGCAGGATGACACTGGACGAACTTGTCGGATGGGTCGGCGGGATTCCCGACACCCTGCCGGAGGAGATGCAGCCGATGGCAAGGAACATCTGCGAGTCGTTCCTCGATGCATCCCGGCGCCTGCTGGACCTCGGAGTCGGCTACCTGAGCCTTGACAGGGCCGCCTCAACACTGTCTACGGGAGAAAGGCAGAGGATGCAGCTCGCCCGGGCCGTGAGGAACCGCACCACAGGAGTGCTCTATGTCCTGGACGAACCTTCCATCGGCCTCCATCCGGCCAACATCAACGGACTGGCCGGAGTCATGAAGGACCTTATTGCCGACGGAAATTCAGTCGTGCTCGTCGACCACGACATACAGATACTCTCCGAATCCGACAGGATAATCGAAATGGGGCCGGGTGCAGGTTCGGAAGGAGGCAGAATAATTGCCGAAGGCTCTCCGGAAGAACTGGGACACGACCCGACATCCCGCATAGGCCCGTTCCTTTCAGGCAAGGCAGGCATCCGTGTCAGGAAACCGGAGCCGGCCGGGACAATGTTCGCCCTCGGCAGGATACACCTGTCCACAGACAAGATACATACGGTAAAGCCGCTTGAAGTCGACATCCCGAAAGGCAGGCTGACCGTGGTCACCGGTGTCTCCGGGTCAGGAAAGACCACATTGATTCTGGAAAGTCTCATTCCGGGGCTGCAGGCAGCCATATCGGGAAAGAAGTTCCCGGAGCATGTAAAAAAGGCAGAGGCGGAAGGCATAAGGCAGGTCAAGCTGATTGACGCCTCCCCCATCGGCATCAACATCAGGTCCACGGTCGCCACATATGCCAATGTGCATGACGAGCTCCGCAAAGTGTTCGCCAAGACGCCGGACGCCAGGGCAAGGGGGCTCAAGGACGGGGACTTTTCGTACAACACCGGCAAACTCAGATGCCCCACCTGCGACGGCACGGGGGTCATAAGCCTGGATGTGCAGTTCCTCCCGGATGTCGACATACCGTGCCCGGACTGCCACGGCTCAAGATATTCCCGCGCAGCCAATCTCATCAGGAGAGAAAATGCCGCAGGTGAATTCTTTTCACTGCCTGAGCTCATGGACATGGACATAAACGATGCCCTGACGGCATGCAACGACCTTAAGACTGTCAGACAGCGGCTTTCAGTGCTGCAGGAGCTCGGACTCGGCTATCTGACCCTCGGGGAAGAGACTCCGGGACTTTCCGGAGGTGAGGCACAGAGGCTCAAGCTGGCCAGCGAGATGGGACGGGGACAGGAAGATTCGGTATTTGTGTTCGACGAGCCCACCATCGGGCTCCACCCGTCCGATGTGCAAACTCTTCTGCTTGTATTCCAAAGACTTGTAGACCACGGGGCGACGGTGATTGTCATAGAGCACGACCTTGATGTGATCCGCAACGCCGACTACATCATCGACATGGGTCCCGGAGGAGGGGACGAGGGAGGACGCATAGTGGCGGCCGGGACTCCAGGACAGATAAAGGAATGTCCGGACAGCGTGACAGGAAGGTTCATCTGAAGCCGGCGTTCAGAAATCGGATGAAAGCGTTGTCCGGAATATCGACAGGCCCTTTTCTTCCCTGTACTCCCGGACCATCCTGAGGATGATGTCTCCGTACTTTTCAATTCCGGCCTTGCCGAAAAAAGGGACAGAGGCAAGCGAGGCCCTGTCGTCCGGAAGAGAATCAGATATGCCGAGAATGGCTTTCTGCTGAATGACCATATAGACAGGCAGGCCGAGCTCTGCGGCTGTGGCATTGCGCCATTCGACCAGACGGCGATACAGGTCCGGATGCCGGACATCCGCCGGGACTTCGGATTTCTTTTTCCTGACGGATGACTTTGTGTCCGTCTTCTGTCCGGACTTCCCGGCAGCTTTCTGCCCGGAGTTCCCGTCAGCGGTCTTCCGGCCGGATTTCCGTTTCCCGGACTTGCCGGAAGCATCGTCAGAAATCGTCAGGACCGCCTTTTTCCTGAGATAGGACGACACTTCAAATCCGTCCGTGACGACGAAGCCGAGCAGGGCGGCCTGCAGGTCAATGGCGGCCTGCAGTTCAGAGACAGCGTCCCTGAGCCTTCGGGAGACTTCAGTGTTGTCTGCTTCCGTGAGGGCATCGCTGAAGACATCCCGCGCCGCCTCCAGCTTTTCCCTGAAATATGACGCGCCGGAGACTATTCTGCGGTGCAGGACAGCATCGGAGGCATAATCTGCGGAATCATTGGCCAGCCTCACATACTGGCGGCTGAATTTTTCCGCAACGGATTCCACATTTTCGTGGAAATCGCGTTCGGCATCGCGATACTCGCCGAGCTGCACGGGATATAGCCGGCTGAAATATTCTCCGGCAATATGCAGATACCTTCTCATCAGAGAAGCAATCTGCCGGAACCCGAACAGTCCGGACAGCAGGTCAAGGAAATAGGCCTTCTTCATGGACTGCAGGGCAGCAGCGTCAGGAGCGGTCCCGACGGCCTCACGGGTGAATTCCTCGACAGACCTGTCTGTGATGACAGACGAGGCAGAGAGAGGGGCCCCCAGCACCAGACCTTCAAGAGTACGGCACCGGCTCAGGGCGACATAGGCCTGCCCATGGGCGAAGGAACCGCTCACATCGACAATGGCACGGTCAAATGTCAGTCCCTGGCTCTTGTGGACGGTGATGGCCCAGGCAAGCTTCACCGGATACTGGCGGAACACGCCGTCTATTTCCTCACGGATTTCCTTTGTCTCCTCGTCAAGCACATATCTGGCATTGGTCCATTCTTCCCTGCCAAGGGCTATGGTCTCCCCGTCATCCCGGCTCCGGACTTCTATGCCGTCCCGGGAGAGAGACTCCACCACCCCGAGCATCCCGTTGTAATAGCGGTGCTCCCCCGATGAATCATTCTTCACGAACATGACCTGAGCTCCTTCCTTGAGGACAAGCGGGTCATCGACAGGCCAGGCATATTCCGGGAACTGCCCCTGGGTCTCCGCCTGAAAGACATACGGGGTACCAGGCAGTTTCTGCAGCTCCTGCATGTTTATGTCCCTCGCCTGACGGTTATGGGTGACAAGCCTTACATAGCCCTCATCCGCAGACGGGCTGAAGCCCGGAATATATCTGCTGTTGAGAGCAGACAGGATGTCACTGCCGCATCTGTTCTCCCTGATCCTGTTGAGTATCGAAAGAAATTCCCGGTCACTCTGCCGGTAGACTTTCTCAAGCTCTACGGTACAATAGTCTGTCTTGCGGAGAGCCTGGCTTGAAAAGAAATACGGAGTGTCATAATATTTGCCGAGCAGCCGCCATTCATCGTCTTTCACGACAGGCGCAAGCTGCTGCAGGTCTCCTATCATCAGCAGCTGGACTCCGCCGAAAGGCCTGCCCCTGTCGCGGTATCGGCGCAGGACATTGTCCACGGCATCCAGAAGGTCTGCCCTTACCATACTGATTTCATCGATTACAAGA
>JADIMJ010000029.1 GCA_017694835.1 Candidatus Cryptobacteroides gallistercoris | reverse complement strand
CTACAAGGGCATAGAGGGGTATGTGAAAATCATCATGAACGGAAAGACATATGACTTTCTGCCTGGGGACAGATTCGCAAAATACAATCAGAAGCTGCCGTCCAAAGGGCTTGTGGCTGAAATTCCCGTCTCCGCCATGAATGCGGACAAGGCTCTGGACTATAAGATTCTGATGAATGTCAAGGGCATTGAAAAATTGTACTTTATTCCTGGAGCTGATATCTATTCAATGTCCCTGAAATCCGATTATCCTTCACCGGGATTCGCAGGTGCATTCCTTCCCTCCGAACGGAATGTGACAGACGGGGGATTTGAGGCAGAATGGGTCATCAATGAATCGAATCTATATATGACCGATGTATATGATTCAAAGTTCGGGGTTGACTTTGTCGTGCCGGTATCCCAATATCAGCAGACTGAAAGGGCGATGAAATATTCATTTATGATTATTCTTCTCATTTTCATGGGGATATTCCTTGTTGAGGTGATTTCGGGAAAGAATGTCAGTATCGTGCAGTATATAGTGACGGGGCTGTCGCTGTGCCTCTTCTATCTTCTGCTGCTCTCATTCACGGAATACATGCCGTTTACCCTGGCATACACGATATCATCTGCACTTACGGTCGTTGCCCTCGGGGCATATTTCGCCGGAATACTCCGTTCAAGGCTCGCCTATGCCTTTGCAGGGACAGTCGCGGCATTCTATGGCTTCATATATCTGCTCCTCAGTCTTGAAAGCGGAAGCCTTCTGGTCGGGACAATGGCCTTGTTCTTGGTACTGTGCGTGATGATGTACTTTACAAGGAATATCAACAGGCGCGGTTATGTGCCCGGGGACCAGACCGGCAACCCGTCATGCCTGCCGTCCGGCGGACAAGAAGTCAATGAAGGGAAAGGACCTGATTCCCTGGAATAAAATTCAAACATCAGGAATAAATTCAAATGCCTGGAATTTTCTCCCGGTATTATGGTTATCTTTGCAGTCGGCTTGATGACGGTCGTTCGGAAAGCCGGCTGCAATATTGGATAGTTATGCTGATTGTAATAGAAGGACTGGACGGGTCGGGCAAATCGACCCAGGTGAGAAAATTGAGGAGGTATCTCGGAGAGAAAACCAGGAGGCTGGAATATATACACTTCCCGAGATATGATGCCCCGGTCTACGGGGATTTGATCAGCCGTTTCCTCAGGGGGGAGTTCGGCTCCAATGAGCAGGTCCATCCGCAGCTGGTGGCGCTTCTGTTTGCCGAAGACAGGCATGGGGCGGCTCCTCGGATGAAAAGCATTCTGGATGCAGGCGGAATAGTCCTTCTGGACAGGTATGTATATTCCAATATCGCATACCAATGCGCGAAACTGGATTCAGAAGAGGAGAGGGCCCGTCTCAGGGACTGGATTATCGGTACGGAATACGGGGCATTCGGCCTTCCTGTCCCGGACCTCAATATTTTTCTAGATGTTCCGGTCGGATTCGTGGAGCAGAAACTCACATCATCGCGGAGCGGAAACGGACGGGAATATCTCGCCGGAGGCAGGGATATCCATGAGGCGGACATTGAATTTCAGAAAAAGGTACGGGGAATTTATCTTGCGCAATGCAAGGCTGACCCGAAATTCTTGAGGATTGACTGCGCCGACGCCCGCGGCGGAATGCTTCCCCCGGACGACATATTTGATAAAATCAAGGCTGCGGCAGACATGGTCCTTGGCCGGCAGCAGACGAATCCTTTGTAAAAGAATACCGCAATGTCAGGACAGAAAGAAAAAGATGCCCCCGAGGTTCAGGATACTCGGGAAACAGTACGGGCTCATCAGGCAGATGGGGACCCGGGCAACGGTAAAAAGCGGAAAGTGCCCCAGCTCCCTCCGAGGGCACGGCGTTTCTGTGCATTCCTCGTAGGAGTCGTCTTCTTTGTTTCGGGGGTGCTGAAACTCATGGACCCGGCAGGCAGCGGGCTCATAATGGAGGAATACTTCAAATTCCTCCATGTGGGGTTCCTGTCTTTTGCGGCAAAGTCATCAGGCACTCTTATGGCTTTCATAGAGACAATGTCTGGCGTGGCCCTGATAACAGGCGTCTGGCGCCGTTTTACTGCATGTGTGGTCTCTGTCTTCATGGGATTTTTCACTCTGCTGACATTGCTGCTTCTCATTTTCAATCCTTCCATGGACTGCGGCTGTTTCGGGGAGGCTGTGCATCTTACTCATTCACAGTCGTTCCTGAAGAATGTTATCCTTGATGTCCTGATTTTTGCGGCATTCTGGCCGTTCAAGTCATTCGGCAGGAACAAGAGTCGGAAATATGTCGCATTTTCCCTTGTGTCAGTTGCCGTGGTGGCTCTGATGCTGTATTCTCTCCTTTATATTCCGCTGATTGACTTCACTGATTTCAGGCCGGGTGTCCGGCTTGCTGCGGCAGATGTCCGCAGGCACGGCGGCGGAGACGACATCTATGAGGCAGTCTTCATATATGAAAAGAACGGTGTCAAGGAAAGTTTTACCCTTGACAATCTGCCGGATTCGACATGGACTTATGTCAGTACCGAGACCACAAACAGAAGTGCATCCGATGACGAACTGATGCCGGCATTGTCGTTCTCGGATTCCGCCGGAGAGTATCACGACGAACTTGCCGTGCACGGGAATGTGATGATTGTCTCCATATTCCGTCCCGATGATGTCAACGCAGACAAGTGGATACGGACGGCTGCATTTGTCAATGATGCCCTGAACAACGGTTTTACTCCATTTGTCCTGGTGTCAGGGACCCCCGAATCGCTGCATGACTCCTTCGGTGAATGCAGGATAGATGAGAGTGTCGCAGGGACTCTCGGTTCTGTACTGTATTATGCAGACTACAAGACCCTCATATCTCTCAACAGGTCAAACGGCGGAGTGACATATTTCAACCGCGGGTATCTGGTCAAGAAATGGTCCTACAGCAGCATGCCCGACAATGCCGACCTCGCAGAACTGGCTTCCGGCGATGTCACTGAGACTTTTCTTGTCTCGGACACCGCCGGAAGTCTGACTTTCCAGGGATTTCTCCTGTATTCCTTTGCCGTTATGCTTCTGCTCTGATTCCTCAGTCTCTGCGGCCGCCCATCGCAATGGCGATGTAATAAAGCAGAGTCGCCAATGACCCGATGGCTGCAATCACATATGTGTAGGCTGCCCATTTCAATGCGTCGATGGCCATCGGCTGCGTGGTGCTGTCGGTTATGCCGGCATTGCCGAGCCATGACACTGCCCTCATGCTTGCATTTACCTCCACCGGAAGTGTGATGATGCTGAAAAGGGTAGTCATCGCAAAGAGACCGATGCCTATCCACAGAAGTGTCGGGAATGTGTTTACCATTATGATGCCGAGCAGCAGAATCCACTGTACGATGTTGGATGCGAAGCTTACGACCGGCACGAGCGCCGAACGCATCTTCAGCGGGGCATATCCCACGGCATGCTGCACTGCGTGTCCGCACTCGTGTGCTGCGACGGCCGCGGCTGCCACGGACCTGCTGGAATAGACGCCTTCGCTCAGGGCGACGGTCTTTGTCACCGGATTGTAATGGTCAGTGAGCATCCCGTTGGTCGGAATGACCTTGACGTCGTAGATGCCGTTGTCATGCAGCATTTTCATCGCCACTTCAGCACCTGACATGCCGCTGGGCAGCGCTACTTTCG
This sequence comes from Candidatus Cryptobacteroides gallistercoris, assembly GCA_017694835.1. Lineage (GTDB taxonomy): Bacteria > Bacteroidota > Bacteroidia > Bacteroidales > UBA932 > Cryptobacteroides > Cryptobacteroides gallistercoris. The sequence goes on along the minus strand of JADIMJ010000029.1, from coordinate 2,702 downwards.
AATATTTCTTGAATCTGCTCTGAAGGGTGCCCTGTATGATCATGCTCAGTACCATCACCCCTATGAAAATAATCCAAATGCTTCCGATAGTCATGTTCCTTTAATTTCTTTTTTGTAAAACAATGCCGGTCTGCCTTTATGGCAGCCGCCGAATCCTTGCAAAAAACAAGCCGAAAAGTTTTTGTCTGTAGATTCAAAAAATTTTGTCATGATTTTCATGTCCACCTCATGATTATTTTGCTAATTTTGCGGACTTATTGTCAAAAGAAAGATGGAAGAGAAAGTGGTTGCAGGAGCAGGCAATGAGGATGATTTCTCAAGGCTGGAAATCAATCTCGGGAACTGCATAAAGAATTACGGATATTTCAGGTCGCTGCTGAAGCCGTCCACAAAGCTGCTGGTACTGGTGAAGGCGAACGCATATGGACACGGGGCGGTGGAATTTGCCTCCATGATGGAGCAGGCCGGGGCTGATTATCTTGCTGTGGCGTATCCCGTCGAGGGCGTGGAGCTCCGCAAGGCGGGCATCAGGATACCGATACTTGTTCTGACAGCGGGAACAGACTTCTTCGATGAAATAATCGAATACGGGCTTGAACCGGGAATCCCCAACATGTATACCCTCAAGGCTCTCTGCAAGACACTTGAAGCCAAGGGTCTGAAGGATTTTCCCGTGCATGTCAAACTTGACACAGGGATGCACCGCCTCGGCTTCATGACCAGTGAGATAGGGGAGCTGACGGATTTCCTTCGCAGAACTGACACGGTGAAGGTCAGGTCTGTGTATTCGCATCTCGCAGCCTCGGAGGACCCGTCCCACGACAGTTTTACGGAAAGCCAGGTCGCCATGTTCAGAACCAATGCCGACAACATATCCGAAGCTGTCGGCTACCGCCCTATGTACCATATCCTCAATTCCGCCGGAATCGAGCGCTTCCCGCAGTATCAGTTCGACATGGTGAGGCTCGGAATAGGAATCTATGGAATCAGCGCCCTGCCTGAAGTCAGGCTTGCCCCGGTGGCGTCGTTCAAATGCAAGATATTGCAGATAAAGCATCTGAAGCCTGAGGACGGAGCCATCGGCTATGGCTGCTGCGGCAGGATTGCAGCCGGCGGTACAGTCATCGCCACCATACCGGTGGGCTATGCGGACGGCATTGACAGGCATCTTGGCAACGGCCACTGTTCATTCATGCTGAACGGCCGCAGGGTCCCTACCATAGGAAACATCTGCATGGACATGTGCATGCTGGACATAACCGGCGTGCCGGCCGAGACCGGAGACACTGTGACAATCTTCGGGGAAGAGCCGACGGCTTCGGAACTCGCCTCGGTCCTGGGCACTATCCCATATGAAATATTCACCTCCATTCCGCGCAGGATAGAACGGATTATAGTGAAATGACAGCATCGGACAAAAAGCCATACAAGATACTCTTCGTCTGCCTCGGCAATATATGCAGGTCTCCTGCGGCCCAGGGCGTGCTCCAGTCAATCATAGACAGGGCCGGCAGGGCGGGGGAGTTTCTGGTGGATTCGGCAGGCACATATTCGGGGCACCAGGGCGACCTGCCTGACAGAAGAATGCGGGAGGCCGCTTCATGCAGAGGCTATGCCCTGACTCACCGGGCAAGGCCGGTGTCATCCCTTGATTTTCTTGACTTTGACCTGATTATAGCGATGGATGACAACAATTACACCGACCTGATGCATCTTGCCCCCTCGGTAGAGTCATCCAGAAAAGTAAAAAGAATGGCCGGATATCTCACCGGCCACTCCATATCTTATATCCCGGACCCGTATTACATGGGCCGCGACGGCTTTGAACTTGTCCTTGATCTTCTCGAGAATGCCTGCGGCAACCTTTACCGCTCGCTCCTTTCAGAAGAAGACCGGTGAGTGTCAGAGCATTATGCTTTTCGCGACTTTGTCTGCGGTCTCTTTTCCCTTGAGGTGGGCGAGGATTGCAAGCCCGAAGGAAATTGCGTGCCCTGCTCCCCGGCCTGTAATGATGTTGCCGTCCTCGGCGACGCCGTCTTTGGTGTATTTTACGCCTTTTTCAAGGAGGGCAGGCTCGAATCCGTCATAGCATGTCATTGTCTTCCCTTCCAGTCCCGGGAGTTTGCCAAGCACGACACTCGGCGCAGCGCAGATGGCAGCCACTGTGCCGCCTTCCTCATAATGCCTGAGCATGAGTTCCATGAGCTTGTCGCAGGCTGCAAGATTGGTCGAGCCCGGCATCCCTCCCGGGAACAGCATCAGGTCTCCGGCAGCCGTGCCTTCAAGTTCAGCCCTTTCAAGAAATTCTCCGAATGACATGTCCGCGACCATCGGGATTCCGTGTGAACCCGTTACGGTCCTGTCATCATATATTGAAACAATCCTGAGGTCGACTCCTCCTCTTCTGAGGACATCAATCGGGGCAAGGGCTTCAGTCTCTTCGAAGCCGTTTGCAAAGAAAATGTATGCTCCTTTCATGTCTTTGATAATCTTTTCGGAACAAATGTACAATTTTGTCCCGTGAATATCAACCTAAATTTACCCTTCAGCACCCGAAGCCGTGAATATTTTGTTAATATTTTTCAATGAAAATTTGGAGTGTGAGAAATTTTGCCTATCTTTGCAATCCCAAAATAAATGGTGTCATAGCTCAGTTGGTAGAGCAAAGGACTGAAAATTCTTGTGTCCCTGGTTCGATTCCC
>JADIMJ010000028.1 GCA_017694835.1 Candidatus Cryptobacteroides gallistercoris | reverse complement strand
ATCTTCTTGATGATAAAGAGGACAAAAGAACTTTTGTCAAAAAAATTGCAGAGAAGACCGGTCTCAACCCGTTCATGGAGAACAATCCGGACCGCCGGGACCTTTCCAAACCAGTCAGTGACCGCATACAGTATCCAGTTGAAAGGTGGCTTTCCGGATTCAGGGATGCAAAATTCGTGATTACGGATTCATTTCACGGATGCGTTTTCTCGATATTGTTCAATAGACCGTTCCTGGTAATAAGAAATAATGGCAGGGGAGGGAGCCGGTTTGAGTCTCTGCTGGATGTTTTTGGACTTTCAGACTGTCTGGTGTCAGAAAATGACATCCTTGATTTCAGGTATGAGACGGTTGAATTCGACTGGAAGAAAATCAATGCTGTCCTGGACAGGGAAAGGCAATCCGCACATGATTTCCTGTGCAGGCATATTTGAATATTGAATGATGATGCCGGCAATGAGCAAGATGCCTGAAATATCCGTAATAGTTCCCGTATATAATTCGGAAAAATACCTTGATGACTGCATCAGGAGCATAATTGGACAGTCGTATACTGATTGGGAACTGCTGCTTATAGATGACGGAAGTACAGACAGTTCAGGAAAGATATGCGACGGATATGCCCTTCAGGATTCCCGTATAAAAGTCCTTCATAAGGAGAACGGCGGGGTAAGTTCTTCAAGGAATCTCGGTCTGGACAATGCCTGCGGGAATTGGGTGACATTTATTGACAGCGACGATTGGGTGGAGCAAGATTATTTGTCGGATATGGCAGCTCATGCGGATTCCGATGTTGAAATAGTGATGTCATATCCGAAAACATATACGGGAAATGGGATGAATCTTCCGGCAGAACATTATGGAGGGCTGATTGCATCGGAGGATTTTTCCCTGTTGTTCTCCGAATGCGGAATGGGAAAGTATACCTACAGTGTCTGTAAACTGTATTCGCTTCCGTGGCTCAGGGAGAAGCATCTGCGCTTTCCGGAAAACATATCGATGGGGGAAGATCATATTTTCTTATATGAGGCGATATTGGATGCATGCAAAGTCTATGTGTCTCCCCACAGCAACTATTGCTACCGTTATGTGGCGTCAGGCCTGTCAAAGCAGTTGCAGGCGCCGGACAGCGAATACTATGTCTATCAGCGTCTGTATGAGCTTATAAATCAGATAATTTCAAGATATTCAATAAAGGACTATAAAGTTCTGCAGCAGTTTGATGCAATTATTGTCCGTTATGTCAATCGCGTATTGCGGACATTGTATACACAAACATTGCCTCGGCAGAAAAGATTGCAGATATTGTATTCATTGGATTTCTCCAGAATAAATTATAAGGAATGCGGCTTTTCCGGTTTTGCAAAGAGAATCTTATATAGCAGGCATTGTATCGTAATATATGACTTCCTGAAATATGCCATGCGTAGTCTGAAGAATTTGTTGTAGTTGAACCATAATGTGTCAGAAGAAAATCACTCCTAGAATATCCGTAATAGTTCCTGTCTATAATGCGGAGAAATTTATTCCGAGGTGCATTTCCAGTGTCCTCTCGCAGTCATATCAGGATTTTGAATTGCTGCTGGTTGATGACGGCAGTATTTGAATATTATTGGATTAATTTATCTTTCATTCCTGTGACTATGAAAGTATATGTTGTCAACCTCAAGACTTCGCTGGAACGGCGGTCTTATATAGAAAAACTGTTGCAGAGATTCGGAACTTTTTTTGAAACCAATGTCGTTGAGGCGGTTGACGGGAGATATCTGCCTGACGATGAATTGGGAAAAATATGGGACCAGAACCGGACTTACAGGAATTACGGCAGATATATGTCGGGAGGAGAAATCGGGTGCTCCTTGTCGCATCGGAAATGTTATGAGGAGATTCTGAAAAATGGCGATGACATGGCAATGGTTATAGAAGATGATGTGTCATTTCAGGAAGAGAATGTGCGCGAAGTCGTCGCCGCGGCGGAAAAAGTTCTCCGCACCAGTCGTCCTGTGATAATCCTTTTGACCGGAAGTTACTGGTATATGAAAAAAAAGGATTTGCCGGGGACCCGCTTTTCTTTGGCCGGTCTGTATGAAGGAATGGGTACGGTTGCATATATGATAAACAATGCGGCAGCAAAAATCCTTGATGCTGCGCCTCGGGCGTATCTGGCAGATGACTGGTATAATATCAGATCATTCGGAATCACCGTATATGCCGTCAACCCTCATATTGCAGGAGATGTCGGATTATTCGGCTCGGACATATTCGGAAATTATCAGGGTGCTGTCAGAAAGAACCTTGGTCTGTGCAAGAAACTGCAACTGTACCGCAGGGGATTGATGAGACGTTTTTTGGGACGGATAGGCCATTGGGAGAAAAGGGCATTCTGAATGACGGCAGCAGTTACCCATGAACAGTTTATAAAAACATTCTGAACAATGGACAACGATAACAGACCGGTGATATCAGTGATAGTTCCGGTATATAATGTGGAGAAATATCTCGGGCAGTGCATTGACAGTATTCTGAAACAGTCTTTTCAGAATTTTGAACTGCTGCTGATTGATGACGGAAGCCCGGATGAGAGCGGAAAGATTTGCGATGAGTATGCCGCAAAAGACGGGAGGGTAAGAGTCTTTCATAAAGAAAACGGAGGAGTCAGCTCTGCCCGGAATGTGGGGTTGGACAATGCAGCCGGCCAATGGGTCGCATTTGTAGATTCAGATGATTATGTGGGAGAAGATTATCTGGCAAATTTACTTAAATATGCTTCAGATGATACAGGACTCGTCATCAATCGCTTCATAGTATTCAGAGACAGTGTTTCAGGCGACAGTTCTATGATATTGCCCCCTCCTTCGGAAATACGGACATACGCCAGCAGCGATTACGATACCATGCTGAAAGAGCAGAATCTGGATAAAAATGCATATTCATGCTCCAAATTGTACAGGGTATCATCTGTTGTTGAATACGGTATAAGATTTCTTGAAAAGTTTTCATTTTGTGAAGACTGGTGTTTTGCTTTCAGCTATTTGAATGCTACGGCATCGACTGTTGTATTTGCTCCTGATGCCGACTACTATTACAGGAACAGAGAGGGGTCATTGGTTCATTCGGTCCAGGCTGGAAGTTTCAGAAAGGCATATTCACGCTATGTGAAAACGCGAGAGATAGCCACTGAATTTGCTGAAAAATATAACTGCGACCTTAAGGATTTTGATATTGCCATGCAACTGCACTTCGCTATAATGGCATCAAGGTCAGTGTCTGATCTAAAAAGCATCACTCCGGAAGACTGGGATTTTTTCTTCCGGTATTTCCGGGTATTTACCAAAAAGACAAAGGCGGACAGGTACATGTTTGCCCGTTTCAGACAACATCCGTCCGTCCTCCTTCTGTATATCAGAGTATGCCGCTCATTCAGAAACACATTGGCAAGACTGAATCTCTGGAGCATTCTTGACAGCCTAAAAAAGTAATATCATGTACAGGAATTACAAAATTGTCGTCAATACGGCCGCAGGGCGCCGCCGCTACATGCAGTATCTCATACCGTATATCGTGGCATCTGATATTGTGGACAGATACGACATCTGGGTAAATACACACAATGGAGCCGACATTGAATTTTTCAGGAGAGTGTCTGAAAAATTCCCGAAGGTAAATCTTGTGTGGCAGCCTGACGGTGTGGTCAACGGCAATTCAACCATAAATGCATTCTATAAGGATTGCGTTGACCCAGATACCATATATTTCAAGATGGATGACGATATTGTGTGGATGGAACCTGGACTTATAGAGAAAATGGTGCAGTTCAGGGCCGACAATCCCCAGTATTTCCTTGTGTCTCCGCTTGTCATCAACAATGCTCTCTCGACATATCTGCTGCAGGTGGAAGGCAAACTGCATCTGAAAGACTACTGCCGGGCTTCATCTGATCATCCGGTGCTCTGGAAAAGCGGAAAGTTTGCCGCAGGGCTCCACGATTGGTTTATGGAGAAATATCTCAAGCCGGGTCGGGTGGAGGATATCCATCTGGGCAGGAAAGAGATGGGAATGACACGCTTTTCAATCAATGCGGTATTATGGTTCGGCAAGGAGATGGCGAAGTTCGGCGGAGTAGTGCCCGGCGATGATGAAGAATTTCTTTCATGCATCTACCCTGCGCTGAGGGGTGTTTCAAATGCATGGAACGGAGACGCAGTCGTGGCTCATTTTGCCTTTTTCACTCAACGGGAAGAACTTGACCGGATGGAGATACTTGACAGATATGGAGTGATTAACCATGCACAATGGCACGGCGACAAAAGATTGTCCGAAATATATGATTCCGTCCAGGAGATGATGTCGTCAGTTTCCGCATCTGAATCAGAACTGATGCAGCGCCCGTCGCCGTACAGGAAGGTTGCGCAGAAAAAGACATTCAAGGGCATAGTCAAAAAATATATCCCGGGAATATTATGGGAGACAGCCGTCATGTGGAAAAACAGGTCGGTGCCGGATGATTTTATTCAGGACTGACAAATGGACATATTGAATCGTTGAACAATGGAAAAGCTTCTGACACTGATTGTCCCGTCCTACAATATGGAAGACTACCTCGGGGATTGCCTGGAGTCTCTCCTTGTCGGGGAGTCGCTAGAACAGGTGGAGGTACTTGTCATAAATGACGGCAGCAAAGACGGGACATCCGGGATTGCGCATGGCTTCGAGGCAGCCTTTCCGGGTGTTTTCCGCGTCATTGACAAAGAAAACGGCAATTACGGGTCTTGTGTCAACAGAGGCCTGGATGAGGCTACCGGCAAGTATGTCAAGGTCCTTGATGCGGACGACAGCTTTGACACGGCCAATTTTGAAAAATATCTTTCATTCCTCTCTTCTGTGGATGCGGATCTCATATTGTCCGACTTTGCAGTAGTGGATTCAGAAAGGACAACAAGAAAAGTCATCCGTTATGATATGCATCGCGGGACAGAGTTTGACATGGACAGCACCTGCACCGACCCAATATTCCAGAATATGCAGATGCATGCAGTGACCTACAGGCTCGAGAACCTCAGGAGGATGGGCTATCGGCAGACAGAAGGCATATCATATACTGACCAGCAGTGGATATTTATCCCTATGGCGGCAGTGAAGAAGGTGGCATATTTCGCATCTCCCGTGTACCGGTATCTTGTCGGCCGGGCCGGCCAGACGGTCGATCCTGCGGTCAAGATGAAGAGTGTCAGGCATACGATGAAGTGTGCGGCCGATATGGCTGCCATGTATGAAAAATACCGTCCGGCGGTAGGGGACAGGCCTGTCAGGCAATATCTTTTATCCCGGGTCACCCCGATGCTGAAGGATGTCTATGTCTTTGCGCTTTCTCATTATGATGAAGCCATGAAATCCATGCTGTCTGAATTTGACGGACAGCTGAAGAGAATAAGCAGGGAACTGTATGACTACATCGGAAGCCGTGAGGCAAGTTCCTTCATGGGGTTTGAATATCTTGCATGGTGGCGCGGACATCGCGATACGGGCATATCAGTTGTCCGGTTTTTCAGCAGCTTGTATATGATTGTGCTCCGGTTGAGGAAGTCCAGTTCCGATGAAGACCCGATGTCTGTCCCGGTATCATTCTGACAGATGCAGGAAAGAAGTAATGCATATGCGAAGTGATTCAGTAAAGGTCTCCGTTATCGTACCAGTGTACAATGTGGAGAAATTCATAGAGCGTTGTGCGGAATCGTTGCTTGCCCAGACTATGAAGGAGGCCGAATTCATATTTGTGGATGACGCTTCTCCTGACGGGAGCATGGCTGTCGTCAGGAAATGCGTGGAGAGACATCCGGAAAGAGCAGGTCAGGTCAGGATTCTCAGGCACGATGTCAACAAGGGCCTCCCGGCAGCAAGGAACACCGGCCTGGAGGCGGCCGTCGGACAATATATATTCCATTGTGACAGCGATGATTACGCAGATCCGGGAATGTTGGAGGCACTCTATGGGGAGGCGATATCCAAAGATGCTGATGCGGTATGGTGTGACTGGTATCTGTCGTTCGGCCGCAACGAGCGTTATATGCGCCAGCCCTCATACGATACTCCGGAAGACGCCCTCAAGGGCATGCTCGCCGGCGCCATGAAATTCAATGTGTGGAACAAACTGGCCAAGCGTACCCTGTACACAGACAACGGAATAGTATTTCCGGCAGGATATGGAATGGGGGAAGACATGACTGTCATGATGCTCTTTGCCAGCGCGAAAAAGGTGGCCTATCTTCCTGAAGCATTCTATCATTATGTCAAGGTAAACACGGATTCGTTTACCAGGACATTTTCAGAGAAGCATCAGGAAGAACTTAAATATAATGTGAAAAGGATGGAGGAATATCTTTCCGGAAAATTCGGACATGATATGGACACATACATTGCATATCTTAAGCTCGCCGTCAAATATCCGTTCCTGATGAGCGCCAGTCCTTCCAGATACAGACTCTGGAAAGAATGGTATCCGGAAGCGGACAGATATGCATGGCAGAACAGGCAGCTGTCCCTGCGCAGCCGTATCCTACAATGGTGCGCATGGAAAAGACAGTTCTGGGTTGTGTGGCTGCATTATGTACTGTTGCAGAAAATAGTCTATGGAATCATCTACAGGTAATGTACAGGCGATGTCCGGAAGGGCATATGTGACTTTGCTTTCCGGAGAATCATACCTTTCCGGCGTCATCGTCCTCCACAGGTCGCTGAAGGCCGCAGATGCGCTGTATCCTCTTTATTGCCTTCTCTCGTCAACTGTACCGGAAGACATCCGGATGACACTGGAGCATGAAGGAGTCAGGTGCATACGGCTGGAATCATCGGCGGTCGACAAGGCAGTCAACGATGATTCGGAAGCATTCTCACATTGGAACAATACATTTGACAAACTCTTCGTCTGGGGATTGACTCAATTTGAAAAGATAGTATTCCTTGATTCTGACATGCTGATTGTCAGGAACATTGACAGCTTGTTTGACAAGCCTCCGTTTTCTGCGGTGAGTGCCGACTCTTCATATCCCGGCAATGAAGGATGGGCCGGAGGCCTGAATTCCGGGCTTATGGTCATTTCTCCTGACGAAACGATGCGCGAAGAGCTGTTCGGTGCGATAGTTCCTGTGGTGTCCGGTGCCAGGGCCCGTGGCCTGTCGGTCGGTGACCAGGATGTGGTGAAGTATGTGCTGAAAGACTGGGGGGCAAGGCCGGAACTGCATCTTGATGAAGGATATAATCTTTTTGCTGACCATCTTTCATATTATGTAAGGCATCTCGGATATACTTTCGGAGAAGGAGACAAGCCTATATATGTGGTACATTTCATCGGGAAGAACAAACCATGGATGAAGAAGAGTCCGAGGCAGTTCCTCTGGTATCTGAGGATGTGCGTGTCCAATCCGTATTATGCTTTGGCATGCAGAAAACTGAAATCATATCTTAAGGCATAGGTGATGATGAATTCCCTGTTGGCAAAAATACTGCTTGTCGTTGTATGCAGCTGCTATTTTTTCCCGTTTGAGCTAAATGCGTTGCCGGGACTGAATTCAAAGATGGCCACAGCGGCTGTGGGCCTCGTGCTGTTCTGCTGGGAGCATTTCAGGCACAGGATATATACCCTGAGGGCCGATCTTGTCCCTGTGCTGGTGCTGGGGCTTGTGTTCTCGCTGTCGTCACTGATGTCTGTGGCATTCAACGGGACAAATGACATGGTCTTTGTGACATATTTCGTGTCAATGGCCGTATGGCTCGGAGGTGCGTATTGTGTGATATGGCTCATGAGGCAGATTTATGGCAAGGCTTCGCTGCAGCATGTATTCCTGTATCTGGGAATAATGTGCGCCGGACATTGCATCCTGGCGCTTATGATAGACAACAGTGCTTTCCTGAAGAATTTTGTGGAGACAGTATTTGTTACGGCAACAGAGTATTTTGAGCATAATGTCCGCCTGTACAGCATAGGAGTGGGTTTTGATACTGCCGGCATAAGATTCTCCACCGTACTGCTCGGGCTGGGCTATCTCGAGAGGAATACCGGAGCAACGGCACGGCAAAAAATATTCTATGTTACATTGTTCCTGATAATAGGTGTCATAGGAAACATGATATCCCGAAGTACTGTAATAGGCCTGGCATTTGGGCTTGTATATATGCTTTTCCCCTCGCTGGAGTGGCTCAGGAGCAAGATTACGGGCAGGAACATTGCCATATTTTCTGCAGTATGCTGCTGTCTTGTGCTGGCTGCCATTGGAGGCGTACGCCTTTACGAGTCTTCTCCAGGAGTCCGGGAACTGATGGATTACGGTTTTGAGGGTTTCATCAATTTCTTTGAGACAGGGACATTTTCCACTCATTCCTCAGATTTGATTCTGGACAACATTTTTCTTATTCTTCCGGATAATCCCAAGACATGGATAATAGGGGACGGATATTTTGCAGACCCCTTTGACCCGTCCAAATTCTACATGGGAACGGATGTCGGATTCACGAGGCTTGTTTTCTATGGCGGACTGATCGGGCTGGGATGTTTTACATTATATTTTGCCTACTGTACCTATGCCTTGAGCATGAGAACCAGATATCTGACGATGTTCTTCATAATGATGTTCTTGATTCAGATGGTAGTGTGGATCAAGATTCCTACGGACATTTTCTGTACCTATGCTCTCATGCTTCTGTGCGACGGACATGACTGGCACGCGGCAACAGAAACGGCAGAAACAACAGACATGGTTGAAACGACAGGAACGACTGACATAACAGAAACAACAGAAAGAACTGTAATATGATACCTAAAGTAATCCATTACTGCTGGCTGAGCGGTGACCCGTATCCGGAAAAGATTCAGGACTGCATGGCATCATGGCGCAAGGTTATGCCTGACTATGAGATAAAGCTGTGGAGTACGGCCAATTTTGACATAGAAAACAGTATCCCGTATGTGAAAGAGGCATTTGCAGCACGGAAATGGGCGTTTGTAGCAGACTATATAAGACTCTATGCCCTTTATACGGACGGCGGAATTTATCTGGATTCAGACGTTAAGGTCATGAAGCCGTTTGACGACTTTCTTGACAGCAGTTTCTTTACGAGCATCGAGTGTCATCAGTTCCAGGTGGAGCAGGATGATGTCTCCTCGAAGATAGATGCGGCCGGACACAGGGTCTGCGATGAGTATATTTCCGGCATCCAGCTTCAGGCAGCTATAATGGGTGCAGAAAAAGGATGCGGATTTGTAAGGGATATATTGTCCTGGTATGATGGAAAGCATTTCAGCGGCGATGCCGGGAGCCTGGGCACCAATGTCATTGCCCCGCAGATATATGCGAGAGTCGCAGAGAAATACGGTTTTGTATATATCGACAAAGACCAGAATCTGGACGGGGGCATACATATCTTCCGTTCGGAAATCTTTGCCGGAAACAGGAGAGAAATAACTCCGGCTTCATATGCTGTCCACTATTGTGAGAACACCTGGCGGAAAAGGTCGGCACTGGATGCCCTTACGCACTACCTTAAGTTCGCCTGGTATCTTCTGAAATCCAAATTCTCAGGAAAATAATGCTTTATGTCAACGGACGCTTCCTTTTGCAGGATTTGACAGGTGTGACCAGATTCGCCTATGAAATGTGCATGGCACTTCACCGTGCGGGAAAACATTTTGTCCTCCTGTGTCCGGACGGCCGTCTGAATGACAGTTATGATGTTTCGGAGTTGTCCATAGAACAGTTCGGGACAGGAAAGTCCCATTTCTGGGAGCAGGTCTGCCTGCCTGTGCGTTTCAAGACAAAAAAAGGCAGGAACCTCCTGCTGAATTTCACCGGAATAGGTCCGGTGCTGGTCAGGAACAAGATTGTGACAATCCATGACATCTCGTTCATGGTTGACCGCAGATGGTTTTCCTTCTCATATTATCTGCTGTACAGAATTCTGACCCCGCTGTCTGCTTCAACATCAAGAATCATCATTACCGTGAGTGAATTTTCAAAATCAGAAATAAACCGCAGGCTTGGCGTCAGTGCAGATAAAATCAGAGTCATCCATAATGCCGTGTCCGGTGTATTTGCCCAGGGCGGCGGGCCCGGCATTCCCGGAAACAGATATATTTTGGCCGTGTCATCCATTGATCCGAGGAAAAATTTCAGAAATCTTCTTCTTGCATTTTCTGAAATGAAAAACAAGGACTTGGATTTGTATCTCATAGGCGGCCAGAATGCGATTTTTTCAGCAGATGCCAATGAATTGAGGCGGACAATCGATTCCGAAAGAATCAAATGGCTGGGGCGCGTTTCCGATGAAGAACTCAGGAGATATTATGAACATGCACTTTACTTTATATATCCTTCATTATATGAGGGGTTCGGACTTCCACCCCTTGAGGCCATGTCATGCGGCACACCGGTCATAGCCTCTTCTATACCTCCTTTGAAGGAAGTTTGTGGGGATGCTGCCCTGTATGTCAATCCTGCCGATGTCGGGGACATGGCGGCAAAGATGGATATGCTGGCAGAAAACGCCGATTTGCGGGCTTTGCTCAAGGACAGGGGACTTGCCAGGCAGCATTCATTCAGTTGGGATAAAAGTGCAGCGCAGTTGACGGAGATTCTGGCCGAAGTGTAATCTCGTAGACAGATGATATCCTTATGAAAATCTTGCAGCTTGGGAAATTCTACCCGGTAAGAGGCGGGGTGGAGAAGGTCATGTATGACCTTACGTCAGGCCTGTCGGCCAGAGGAGTGGACTGTGACATGATGTGCGTCGGCTCCGAGGGGGAAGAGGGGGTAATCCGCCTGAATCCGCATGCGGAGCTGATTTGCTGCCACAATCTTGTGAAAGTGGCCGCCACAATGATATCCCCGGCCCTTGTCCGGGAACTGAGTCGGAGGTGCAGGAACTATGACATTGTCCATATCCATCATCCGGACCCGATGGCCTGTCTGGCCCTGTTCTGTTCAGGATACAAGGGTAAGGTCGTGCTCCACTGGCACAGCGACATCCTCAAGCAGAAGCATCTGCTGAAGATGTACCTTCCTCTGCAGAAGTGGCTCATAAAGAGGGCCGATGTCATCGTCGGGACGACTCCCGTATATCTTGAGGGCTCCCCGTATCTCACTGGTGTGCAGCATAAGACCCATGTGATGCCGATAGGCATCCGTCCGGTCGGATGCGATGCGGAAGCCGTCAGGAAAGTCCGAGACCGCTATCCGGGGAAAAAAATCGTTTTTTCTCTCGGAAGACTGATAGAATACAAAGGGTACGGGACTCTTATAGAAGCGGCTGAATATCTTGACGACAGTTATGTCGTCCTCATCGGGGGGGGCGGTCCTCTGAAACATGACCTGGAAAAACGGATTGCCGATGCCGGCCTTTCGGACAGGGTGAAGCTGCTGGGATATGTGGCAGACGATGATGTGCCGGCCATGTACCATGCATGCGATGTCTTCTGCCTCAGTTCGGTGCAGAAGACTGAGGCATTCGGGATAGTCCAGATAGAGGCCATGTCTTGCGGCAAGCCTCTGGTGGCCACAAGGATTCCGGACTCCGGTGTGGCATGGGTCAACAAGGACGGGTATTCCGGCATCAATGTAGCCCCGTCGGACCCTGAGGCAATGGCCTCGGCCATAAAGACGCTGATGGCAGACACTCAAGTGTATGCCATGTTCAGCCGGAACTCCCGTGCCAGGTTCAATGAGATGTTTACTGAAGAAAAAATGATAGACAATTGTTTGGGTTTGTATGAAAGATTATTGTGCTATTAAGACTGTTGCTATGGAAAATCGTATGGATGCCGGAATGGCGGAAATTGAGGCGGAGAAATCTGACATTTATTACATTTCACCTTTCAATGCCGCACTCAAGAGGTTTTTTGACATTGTCCTTGCAGTATCGGGGATGATTGTATTCTCCCCGCTTTACCTTGTGATATGGCTCATGATAAAGATTGAGGACCATGGACCTGCAATTTTTTCACAGGAAAGGATAGGCTACAAGGGAAAGCCGTTCACTATCTACAAGTTCCGTTCTATGGTCACTGACGCCGAGAAAGACGGGGAAGCCCAGCTGTGCCACGAGGATGACGACAGGCTCACCAAAGTCGGAAACTTCCTCCGGTCACATCACCTCGATGAACTGCCTCAGCTGTGGAATGTGCTCAAGGGTGACATGTCGTTCGTCGGCCCGAGGCCTGAACGAGAATGCTTCATAAGCATGATTCTCGAAAGGAATCCGGACTACCGCTACCTCTACAGGGTAAGGCCGGGCCTCTTCTCTGAAGCCACGCTCTACAACGGCTACACGGACACAATGGAGAAGATGCTTGAGCGCCTGAGGATGGATCTGGACTGGCTCAGGAAACAGTCTGTATGGCTTGACGCCAGGATAGTCTTCCTTACCGTATGGAGCATCCTGAGCGGCAAGAAATTCTGATGTGGAACTCACCTGGAATTTAAGGAAATGAAACTCAATCCGAATCTCAGGCTCAGAAAGATAGGAACTCACTATATGGTGGTGAAAGGGGATACGGGAGTCACTGACATGACCGAAGTCTATTCCATGAATGAGACTGCCGCCATGCTCTGGCGCAGGGCCGAAGGCATTGACTTTACCCCGGAGATGATGGCAGGCTGGCTCTGCGAAGAGTATGATGTGGAGCCGGATACCGCCCTGGAAGATGTCCGGTCCATGCTGTCGGAGTGGCTTGACAAAGGGCTTGCATTACAGTAAAGGAATGACAGAAAAGACATTGGATGCTTTTTTTTCGCTGTTGAAGGCGGGACTGTGGGGAACGGCGCCTGATGCCGATGCATTCCCGTCCCTTTCGCCTGAAGAGTGGGGAGAAATCATGTCCATGTCCTCAAGGCAGACGGTCACCGGGCTTGTATTTCTTGGACTGGATACATTGCCCGAAGACAAAATGCCTCCGCTTGGAACACTTGCGGTATTGGCGGCAAAAGCGGATGCCGTTGAAAAGCGCAACGGAAAGATGAATGCAGCGCTTGCCAGCCTGTGTGCTTATCTGTCAGAACATGGAATCACGCCGGTCCTCCAGAAAGGACAGGGAATTGCGGCTATGTACAGGCATCCCCACATGAGGGAATGCGGAGACATTGATTTCTGTTTCCGGAGTCCCGGGAAGATGAATGAGGCGGATGCCCTCATAAGGGAAAAAGGACTCAAAGTGGGCAGAGAGCCTGACGGCAGCAGCTGTTATGTGTGGGAAGGCATCGTGGTCGAGCATCACCGCCGGCTTCTGGACCTCTATAATCCGTTCATACGCAAATATCTGCAAAGTCTTGAAAATGAGGAGGCGTTCCGGCTGTACCGGTTGCCGGGAACAATGGCCGATGTGTTCGTCCCGTCCCCTGAAGTGAACCTTCTGATGCTGTACGCCCATGTGCTCAAGCATGCCGTAGGCAAAGGAATAGGGCTTAGGCAGATATGCGATGCGGCAGTGGCTTGCTCCGGCTATGCGGAAAGCCTTGACCGCAGCAAGTTCAGGGAAATGTGTTCCCGTACGGGGATTACAGGATGGTGCGGACTCCTGCACGGTTTCATGACGGAATATCTCGGGCTGCGGCCGGACATGCTTCCGTCCGAGGCCGGACGGATGGCTCCGGACACCCTGCTCGACATAGTGCTCAGGGGCGGAAACTTCGGACAGTATGATGCTGGCGGAGCCGCTCATACGAGAAAAGGATTTACAAGAAAATTACATACGGCCATGGCTTTTCTCCGGAACAGCCGCTTTTCTCTGTCGGTGGCTCCCGGCGAGGCTGTGGCCGTATTTTTCAGTCTTCTTGCAGGCCAGAGGGGACTTGCATGAAGCTTGTGAAAATGATGTCAGACAAGGCAATATACTATTACAAAGTGGCCGGCTTCACTTTCGGTGCAGTCCTTCCCGAAGGAAAGGATGCTCTGAAGCTGCTCCCGTCATTTGTCCCGTTCGTTTCGGAAGATGACGCTGCCTCCGGTCTGCTCTTTGTCCTTGATGCGACAAAGTCCCTGCCTTCATCCTGGCCCGGAGAGCGGCCTGTCGATGACATGTCCAATGACATGGGGAGGACAACCCTTTCGCAGACTGACGGGCAGTACATTGTCAGACTGAGGCCGAGGCCCGGGTCTCCGGTTCATCTGATGGCTGCGGGAAAAGACTTCTCGTATGCCGAGGCCGACATTGACTGGAACGACCCCCATGTCTCAGGGGCACTGGCTTCACTGCTGCGCATAATTTATTCGCAGTCAGTGCTCCGTCATGGGGCTGTGGCCGTCCATGCGTCGGCAGTGGATGACGGCCGTATGGCATATCTGTTCACCGGAAAGAGCGGTACAGGCAAGAGCACCCATTCTTCGCTCTGGCTCAAGCATGTGCCCGGGACCTCGCTGATAAATGATGACAATCCGGTCGTGAGGACAGAGAGCGGCGGGATTATGGTCTACGGCACACCATGGAGCGGCAAGACCCCTTGCTACAGGAACGTATGCCGTCCTCTCGGAGGAATCGTCCGTCTCGTGCAGGCTCCCGGAAACAAGTTCATGAGAAAGCATGACATTGAAGCTTTTTCATTACTTTTGCCTGGTTGTTCCGCCATAAGGACGGACCAGGCGCTTTTTGACGCACTTTGTGACATTTTGTCATTGATTTCGGTGTCGGTTCCGGTCGGACTACTGGAGTGCCGGCCGGACTTTGATGCAGTCGATGCCTGCCGGAAAGGCATAAAAACGGCCTTGGAAAGCATGGAAGGTATTATACCGGAAAATGGCTCTGAAAAAGGAAAAATTTTAATGCATTAAATATGAGAAAAACTTTGCTATTCAGATTTTTAGCACTAACTTTGTTGGTTAGTTCGTGTTCTTCGCCGAAGAACTGGCTCTACCTTCAGGACATGGTCCCGGGAGAGGAGTATCCGGTGGACATAAAGTATGAGGCGACGATCATGAGAGATGACAGGCTGAAGATAACGGTCTCGGGCAAGAATCCGGAGCTCGCCATCCCGTTCAATATCCACGGGGGCAGCTTCAGGGTAGGGGCGGACGGAGACATCAGTTCTTATCAGGGACCGGCATCTGCGCAGGACGAAGGCTACAGGGTGGATGTGGACGGCTACATAGATTTCCCGATTCTCGGCAAGCTCCGTGTGGAAGGGCTGACGGTGACTCAGGCGATTGACCTCATCAAGACGAGGATTGAAGAAGGCAACTATATGAAGGACCCTTTGGTCTCCATAGAGTTCCTGAACTTCAAGTATACGGTGCTCGGGGCGATATCAAGTACCGGCACCTACAGTGCCGACGGAGACAAGGTGACGTTGTTCGAGGCCATTGCAAGAGCCGGCGGGCTTACGCAGAGGGCGAAGGTCGACAAGATAGCCGTAATCAGGGAAGTGGGGGACAGCCGTGAGATGTATGTGGCCGACCTGAGGACCAAGGACGTGTTCAATTCGCCATGCTACTATTTGCAGCAGAATGATATAGTATATGTTGAACCTAAATATCTCAAGAAGGACGCCGAAGACAGGGGCTGGCAGATAGGGACGACCGTACTGTCGGTCGTGACGACAATCTGTTCTGTGATTTGGGCAGTGACAATGTTGAAAGGATGAATGCCGTTTAGCGAGTGTGTTTATGCAGACAAATAATACATCAGAAAAGAACAACGGGATTAATGTGATTGACCTCTTCATGTATCTGCTTTCCAAGTGGAGATGGTTTGTGGTATCTCTGCTTGTGTTTGTTGGCATTGCATGGGTGATATATGCCAGCCGTCCGTTCGTATATTTCTCGTCGGCCACGGTCATCATCAAGGACCCGTCCAACAAGACCACTACTGCCGGGCTCGACAGATATGACAATTTCATCAACAAGGTCAATGTCGCCAACGAAATCCTTCAGTTCCGCTCCAGCAAGCTTTTCCGGGAGGTGGTCCAGAGGGTGCATGCCGACGTGAGCTATAAAGTGGACGACAGGCTCCGCCAGAGGGAGCTTTACACACAGTCACCGGTGACTGTAAGTTTCGTCGATGTGCTTCCTTCCCGGGGCATCTCCTTGACTGTAGTGCCGGTCAGCGCTGATTCCGTGAATGTGGTGTTGCCGGAAGCGAAACGCAGGTCAAAAGTCATAGGGGTTCCTGTCAATGACACTGTGGCTGTAGCCGACGGGCTGAATATGGTGGTTTCCGCCACAAATTATTTCAACAAGTCATGGATAGGCAAGGAAATACATGTCACCAAGACCCCTGTGGAGTCAATGGTGGGATATTATAAGTCGAACTTCGGCATCCGTCAGGCCGGTGAGGAATCATCCATCCTCAATCTGTCTCTCAAGGACGCATCCCCTATAAGGGCAAAGGATGTGCTCAACATGCTCATCAATGTCTATAACGAGGATGCCATCAACGACAAGAACCAGGTGGCCATCAACACGGCCGACTTCATCAATGACAGGCTCATCATCATAGAGAGCGAGCTCGGCTCCGTGGAGACGGACCTCGAGTCCTTCAAGAGGACACATCAGGTGGTGGACCTTTCCTCCACTGCCGGCATGTATATGCAGGAGTCGCAGAAATACAATTCCGATGTGCTTGCCCTCGAGACGCAGCTGGAGCTTGCCGACTACATCAAGGAATACCTGACCGACCCGACCAAGGAAGTCGACCTCATTCCTGCCAACACTGGCATCAGTGACATGAACATCGAGTCGCAGATTAACCAGTACAACTCCATCAAGCTGCGACGCGACAAGCTCGTGGACGACAGCAGCGAGATGAACCCGGTCGTACAGGAGCTGAACAATTCCCTCAGGGCCATGAAGCAGACCATCATCAGGGCCGTGGACAACATGATAGTCAGCATCAATGTGCGGCTGAACGATGCCAAGGGCCGTGAAGAGCGTGCCCGCGACCGCATGACATCCATCCCGACCCAGCAGAGGGAGATGCTTTCAATCGAGCGCCAGCAGAAAATCAAGGAGAGCCTGTATATGTTCCTCCTGAACCGCAGGGAAGAAAATGCCCTTTCCCAGGCCATGGCGGACAACAATGCGAGGGTCATTGACGAGGCTACAGGAAGCTGGGCTCCGATATCCCCGAGCCGCAACAAAATCATGCTTTTCGGCATACTGGCCGGCGTGGCGGTGCCTGCCATATATTTCCTCCTCCTGCTTTTCCTTGACACGAGGGTGCATTCAAGGAAAGACATAGAAGATGAGGTGGACATACCTTTCCTCGGTGAGATACCGCTGGACAAGGCCTCAAAGAAGAATCCTGACAGACGCGGGGCTGTCGTAGGCGAGAAGAGCCGGGATGTGATATCTGAGGCATTCCGCATCCTGAGGACGAACATGGCATTCATGACCAGGAGTGACTCATCCTCGCAGGTCATTACCCTGACATCTCTGAACGAGGGTGCAGGAAAGACCTTCATATCCGTCAATCTGTCCGCCACTCTTGCATTTACAGGGAAGAAGGTAGTGATTGTCGACCTCGACATCCGCAAGGGTACGCTTTCGAAGCAGTTTGCCAGGCATCGTCACGGCGTGACGGACTATCTGGCGAACACCTCGATATCCATTGACGACATAGTCATGAAAAATACAGAGTCGGGTCTTCCTGATGTCGTTGTCGCCGGCTCTGTCGCCCCTAACCCTACGGAGCTCCTCATGTCGTCCAGACTTGACGAACTTTTTGCTGAACTCCGCAGGCGGTACGACTACATCATTGCCGACAGCGTCCCTATGGGAATCATCGCGGACGCCATGGTGGTCAACAGGCTTGCTGACCTGACAATATTCGTCGTGAGGGCCGGCCGTCTCGACAGGCGCATGCTTCCTGAGATAGACAAGATCTACAGGGAAAAGAAACTTGCCAACATGGCGATACTCCTCAACGGAGTCGACATGAAGCGCAAGGGCTATGGCTACGGTTACGGATACGGCTATGGTTATGGCTATGGTTATGGTTATGGCTACGGCACGGAGAAGAAGAGCGCATGGAAGCGTATCAGACATTTCTTCAGAAAGAAAAGAGACAATTAAAATCAACAATAAAAACAATTTGCGTATGAAAAAGAATCATTATGAAAAGCCTCAGACCTTCCGCACAGCGGTAGAAGTGGAAAACGGCTTTATGTCCGCATCTGTATTTGATCCGGAAAATGGCCAGGATGATGGCGTTTCAATCGGTGGGCATGAAGTAGGCAATACCGGTGATTATACTGGTATCGGTTGGGATAATGATGGTAGTACTCGCAGCCTGAATGATTTCGGCGGGAGTGACTTCTAAAAAAGGAATTTAAAAACAGGAAAATATGAAACGAAGTTTATTGCTCGGTATCTTGCCCCTTGCCTTTTTGGCAGGATGCCAGGACAACCTTGAAGAAATGCCGGTGGTTCCGGCACAGACCGGGGATGAGATCACGTTCGGGTCGTCTTTGACGGATGTGGATGCACAGACCCGTACCATATACGGAGATAAACCTGTAAACGGGGCTTACCCTGTAACTTGGGAAGATGGCGACCAGATTGCCATCTACTGCCCGGAAGCATCCAACGGCAACATGGTTTATTATAAGGTGACACCTGACGGAACTGATGCAAGCCACTCGTCAGCCGTTACCAAAGTCAATCCCGACCAGGCCGGCTTACAATGGGGACAGGCTGAAGAACACCATTTCTCGGCGTTTTATCCGGCCGACCGAATACTAGGTCAGAACGAGGGCGGACGGCTGATCGCTGAAATCCCGGTGAACCAAGACCCGGTAGAGTGGAAAGAAACGGAAAATGGTGCGGGCGGTACAACCTACACCGGCGTGGCCAATACCGATTATGCCTTCATGTGGGCATATAACAAACACAACAAGAGTGATGGTAGCGATGTGGCGTTGAATTTTAAGCCGTGGGTGACTATTCTTGACGTGGAAATCAACGGCCCGGCACAAGGAACACAAAAGATGTCGTCCATACAGATCCGTTCGACAGCCAACGAGACCCTGAACGGCCAGTTCTTGATTGACTTCAACCCCGTGGAGGACGGAACAGGCAACGCTCCCACCTACATCCAGTATGGTAATGCGGCAGCAACCCGCAACCAAATCACAATTCAGTTTTATAACCAAAGCCTGAACAACGGGCAGGGTGACTTCATCACATTGGGTCCCAACGACAAGATTGTTGTGCGCTTCTACCTGCTGCCGAAAGATGAGGGTTACGACACGAGTAGTGGGCGTACAGACCTGCAGATCCGCTTGACTCCGTACAACTCTGCAGTGTTGACTCGCACGCTGAACGGTGCAACAGATGGTGAGGGTAACACACAAGGAGAGGGTGGCATTCTTGCCCATAAGGTGAACAAGGTGATTCTTCCGCCGGTAAATTATCAGGGACCGAACTATTGGATGTCCTCCCTCGACCCGAATATCTATGTCACCGAGCTTTCGTTGCCGGGCAGCCGAATGTCTTCGCTGACCCAGGCAAACGATGCCTTAACCATCTATCAGGACCAGACTATTTCTGAACAGTTCACAAACGGTGTCAGGGCTTTCTACTTCCAGACAATGTATGAAAATGATGGCGGATTGGGCCTTTTTGAAGACCCCGACTATAACCTTTACTTGGCAGTAAATGGCGACAAATTGAACCGTTTCAACACATACATCCAAGACATTGCTAATGGACTTGCCACTGCAGAAGTAGCAGGAAGACCCAATGAGTTCGCATTCGTCTTACTGTCTTGGAGTTCCGTTACTGGTTCTAACCAAGATAGACGCTGGATGCAGGCTGTACAGGAAGAACTGACAGAAATGGGTAACGATTCCCAATACAGGCTCTATACGGAGGAAATCACCCCGAACACCACCATCGATGATGTGAAAGGCAAAATCATCATCAAAGTGAACTACAACGACCAAGACATGGGTAATAATCTGGGTAAATATGCAGATGTACCTGCCATGTTCGCTTTGTGGGGCGTTCCGTCCGGCGAATCAGGCGATGACTTCTACCGTCCGGATGGCAACGACTTGCGCTGGGGTACATCCAGCAGCGAAGCAAAGGCCACGATGAAATGGGTTTACCAAGAGGCTACCACCGTTGGCCCTGGAGGACAGATTAGTCTGGCAAACAAGAAGAACTACATCCGCCAGATGTTCGAGAGCAGTGTTGAGGCATACCAAAATAACGATGAACACAACATGTGGTTCATGAATGACTGCGGTGGTTCGTTCGTAGGTAACGTGACCGGCGATTACGTCAGTGGCAACTATGACCGCGACGAAAATACCGATGGTGCCATAGCCTTGGCGCATGAAATGGGTATTTATGTCACCAATCTGCTGCAAAGCCGAACAGAGGATGCTACGTTGGGTATCGTGTACCTGAACTATGCCAACCCGACTAACCCGTATTCCGGCAACCTGATTCAGACCATCATCAACAATAACTTCAACTTCCAGTTGCGTACGGAAGGTTCGAGCCAGACTGCTTACAACGCTTCCTACACTTCAGGCGGAAATGCCATCAGCTGGGACAAGTAACGGTTGAGAGACGATTCATCTTATGAAAGATCTGACAAAGATTTATACTGTATTGGCTTTAAGTCTGTTCTTCGGAGCATGCCAGCAGGAGATGCTGCAGGAGAATTATCCCGATGGCAGCATCACTATCCTTGCCCGTACGGACGACGGCATGCAGACGCGCACATGTGTGGACGGTTCCGCATCTGGCGGCACAGTCGGCATACTGTGGACTCCGGACGATTGCATCGGAGTGTACGGGTCGGAGGGGACGGAGAACGCGAAGTTCGCCTCCTCCTCGACCGGTGCCGTGCCGGAAGCTGAGTTCTCAGGGACTCTTCCTTCCGGAGAGGAACCTGCGTATGCCTATTATCCGTACAGTGCGGACAATGATGGCTCTGACGCTTCTGCCGTCAGGGGAACATTGAACCTGGAACAGACATTCGATTTTACTGAAGGAAAGCTGGAGTCCGACTACAAGGTCGGCACTCCGACTTTCTTTTCCATTGACGGAAGCCGCTACGAGTTTACCTTTACGCATCTTTTTTCTCTCTTGAAGTTTGATATAGATGCTACCGGTTCGGCTCTTGAAGGGGACCGTCTGGAGAGTATCACC
>JADIMJ010000027.1 GCA_017694835.1 Candidatus Cryptobacteroides gallistercoris | reverse complement strand
TTCCTAATATTATCTGTTCCTCACTTTTATCATTTCCACAGGCTGCTGTCTGACAGCATCGAGGGGATGTACCTGACGGGATACCCTCGAGAAGTCGATTGCGGTGAGGTCAAGGCATCTGACGGTCGAGTTCCATGCCGTCCTGTAGTAGAATTTCATGCCCCGGGTATCCGCGGAAGTGGTCCACTGGGTGGCGCTCGGGAGGGCGGAAGGTGCCTCTCCTGCCTTGTGCTCAATGCCTATCGGAATGTCAAAGTTATTGAGAATCTGGAATGTCTCCATCACGGTAGCCTCCGAGGTGTCATACTGCGGTGCCGTGGCCTTGTAGAAAGCGGCGCGGACAAACCTTGACGGCGGGGTTATGTCCCCGGGCAGCCCGTGGAGACCGGCCCCTGCCCCGAACTGAGAAAGCGTGACCTTGTCCGTAAGCTTCAGAGGATTCGCCTGCCCGGTGAAAACATTGACATAATTGTTGAGGTTGGTCATCTGCCATTCGAATCCCGGAGAATTGGTGAGCACTCCAAGCCTGTTCTCGAAGAAATGCGGGACTCCGCCGGTTATCTCTATCACAATCTGCCTGCCCGACGGCTCGGCGACCCTCCAGTGTGCCGTGCCGGCCTGCGGGCTCAAGGCCACGACCCTGATGCATGACATAGCCTCCTTGACTTCATCTATCGACGAGAAATTGGCGAGAATCCATCCAGTAAGCTCCACGTCGACTATTGTCGAGGCATTCATCGTGCTGTCGTAAGGCACATACTCCCCGTATCCCGGGAAAAAGAAGAGTCCGGCGGAAAGCCCCGTCTCATTCATGCCTTCGGTAACGAATGTGTCCTGGGAGACGGAAACTCCGACATATCCGTATCTTGAGACATATTCAAGCCCGTTCCTGCCCGTCGGGGTCATCGACACGGCCCTGTCATTGCGCGGCACCACCACATAGCGGCTCTCAAGGTCGCTCCCGCCCCATTCGCAGGTACGGGCATAGACATGGGCCCCATCCTTGGACTTGAGTGATATTCCCGTGCAGGCATCTGCATCTGCCGGCATGAACATGGCTCCCGAAAACAAAATGGCAGCGGACAGACATGAGAGGGCACTTCCCATTCTGCCGGAATTTTTCCTGCTGCATGAATGACTTTTCATGACAATGAGACTTTAAGGCAATCCGTCCTGAATTGCCGTCCTAAAGTTACTTAAAATTTTTGAGAATTGCCGTGAGTGTTGCTAAATTTGCAGGCTTTTGAAAATTCTTTGAAAATGGAAAAAATTTCATTGCATATGCTGCTGTCATCCGCTGCAGGACTGGCGGCAGTCATCTTTATGGGGACATTGCCTGCCATGGCGCAGACAGGCATCAGGGAAACAAGGCCTGCGAATTACAAGGAAAGGCTCCTGACCATGGAGGAGGCTGTCTATACGGGGGCTGCATATCCGGAAAAGCCTGCATGCTTCTGGTCAGAAGACGGGAATACCCTTTATTATACTGCCGGTGACACGCTGTTCTCCATTGAGCCGGCGACAGGAGCAGTCAAGGCTGAAGTATCCGGGTCCCGGGCGGCAGGGACTGCAGGGAGCGATTGCGGCGGCATCATGCCCGCTTTCCCATCCGGAGCAGAGAATGTCACGCCGGGCTCCTGCGGGAGATACGCATATACGCTCGGCAAAAGCCTCTACATAGGCGACAGCAACGGGAACAGCCTGCCTGTAGCCGTCAGCGGCGATGAAGACATCACATACGGACAGTTCACAAGCAGGAACGAATTCGGCATCACGGAAGGGATTTTCTGGTCTCCGGACGGCAGGAAACTGGCATTCTACCGTAAGGACGAGTCCCTCGTAGGCTCTTTTCCCCTGCTCGACATCACCACAAGGACAGGAAGCCTGTCTGAAATCAAATATCCGATGGCAGGGATGCCGTCTGAGAATGTAAGGCTCGGCATCTTCGACCTTGCATCCCTCACTACGGTGTATGTTAAGGCCGACGACTACGGCTACGACCAGTACCTGACCAATGTGACATGGTCTCCGGACGGGAAAAGGATATTCATCCAGGTTCTGGACAGGAGCCAGAAGAACATGAAACTCAACATGTACGACGCTGAAAGCGGCGACTTCATAAGCACACTTCTGGAAGAGCATGACAGCCGGTATGTGGAGCCCCAGGACAGGATATGGTTCCTCGAGGGTCGCACCGGAGAAAACCCTGAATTCATCTACAGGACCTGCTGCCGCGACGGATACTGGAACCTGTATCTCTGCGGCATGGACGGCAAGGTGAAGAGAATCACCCGCACGGACGCCGATGTGGCATATATCGGAAACGACGGAAGATATGTCTACTACACCTCCGCAGAGGTATCACCTTCGGAAAACCATCTTTTCAAGACAGACATCCGCACCGGCAGGAGCACGAGGCTGACATTTGAACCGGGATGGCATGAGATAGCCATGAGCCCGGACTGCCGGCATTTCGCAGACACCTGGTCAAGCCTGGATGTGCCGTACACCACTGACCTCCGTTCTGCGGACGGAAAGCTCGTCAAGCGCCTTTTCTCAGCCGCGGACCCGGCTGACGTGTATGCATGGTGCGAGACCGTACTCGGCACCGTGAAAAGCGCCGACGGAAAATACGACAACTGGTACAGGCTCATAAAGCCGAAGGACTTCGACCCTTCAGAGAAATATCCGGTCATCCTCTATGTCTACGGCGGGCCGCACTCCCAGCTTGTCAAGAACACATGGAATGCCGAGCTGCGGGCATGGGAAATGTACATGGCGCAGAGGGGCTACATAGTCTATGTCCAGGACAACCGCGGCACTCTCAACCAGGGAGCTAAATATGAGAAGGCCATCTGGAGACAATGCGGACAGGCGGAAATGGCTGACCAGATGGAGGGCATCAGGATGCTGATGTCCCTGCCGTATGTCGACTGCGACCGCATCGGAGTCCACGGCTGGAGCTACGGTGGATTCATGACCATATCGCTGATTACCAATTATCCGGATATATTCAAGGTAGCCGTTGCCGGCGGTCCTGTCATAGACTGGAAATGGTATGAGGTGATGTACGGGGAAAGATATATGGACTCCCCTGCCGCCAATCCCGAAGGATATGCCAGGACAAGCCTGATTGCAAAGGCCGGCGACCTGAAGGGCAAGCTGCTCATCTGCCAGGGCGCTGTGGACAATGTCGTCGTCTGGGAACACAGCCTGAGCTTCATCCGGGAATGCATAAAGAACAATGTGCAGGTGGACTATTTTCCATATCCATGCGCCCGGCACAATGTCATGGGCAAGGACAGGGTGCATCTGATGGACAAGGTCACGATGTATTTCGAGGACTATCTTTAGGATTGACCGGCACAGGGAGATGCGATGAACATCAGGAGTCTTTTCAAGGGACGGAGCGGTGACCTGACGCAAGGCGGGATCACAGGCCCGATGCTGATGTTCGCCCTGCCGCTTGCGGCGGGGAATCTTCTCCAGCAGTTCTACAACATAGCGGACACCGTCATTGTCGGGCGTTTCGTGGGCCCGGATGCCCTTGCCGCAGTCGGAAGTTCGTACACCCTCACAACATTCCTGCTTTCCATCATCATAGGGCTGTGCATGGGAAGCGGCGTGCTCTTTTCCATGAGATTCGGGGCCGGGGACAGAAGTTCTCTGAGGAAGAGCGTCTTCACCTCCTTTGTCCTCATCGGAGGCATCACGGTGCTTGTGACGGCGGGGATCTTCGCATTCATGAACCCGGCAATCAGGCTGATGAATGTGCCGGAGGAAGTGTTTCCTCGGATGAGAATCTACCTGCTGATTGTCTGTGCCGGCATTCCGATGACTTTCCTGTATAATTTCTTTGCATTCCTGCTGCGGTCAGTCGGGAATTCGCTCACCCCGCTGTGGTTCCTCGGAATCTCCGTTGTCATGAACATCGTCCTGGACCTGCTTTTCATCCCGGTTCTCGGCATGGGAACAGCCGGAGCGGCGCTTGCCACCGTCATTTCACAGGGATTCTCCGCCGTCACCCTTGCCTGGTACACCCTGAAGAAATATCCGGGGCTGGCCGTCAGAAAAGAAGAAATGAGGATTGAGAGAAAAGAACTCGCCCTGATTTCCAACTACTCGTTTCTGACATGCCTGCAGCAGTCTGTCATGAACTTCGGCATCCTCATGGTCCAGGGGCTGGTCAACACTTTCGGGACGGCTGTAATGGCCGCATTCGCCACGGCCGTGAAGATAGATGCCTTTGCCTACATGCCCGTCCAGGACTTCGGCAACGCATTTTCAACCTTCATCGCACAGAATTACGGTGCCGGCAGACAGGACAGAATCAGAAAAGGAGTCAGGAGCGCCTTCCTGTGCTCGACTGCTTTTGCCCTGCTGGTCTCAGTCCTCGTCTTCGTCTCAGCCCCGGTGCTTATGCGACTGTTTGTCGGCAACGAGCCTGAAGTCATCGGGGTCGGCACAAGATACCTCAGGATTGAAGGCAGCTTCTATGTCGGCATCGGATGGCTTTTCCTGTTCTACGGGCTCTTCAGGGCTGTGGGACGGCCGGCATTCTCCCTCGTGCTCACGGTCATTTCCCTCGGTCTGAGGGTGGCTGTCGCCTATGCCTTCGCCCCGCAGTTCGGACTTGACTGGATATGGTGGGCAATACCTGCGGGATGGTTTGCCGCAGATGCAGCAGGACTGTGGAGATACTTTGCCCTGAAAAAGTCTTGAATTTTTGCATTTGTCATGGATTCATGGCATTTTTGCAGCCGAAAATCGCATCGCCCCTCCGGGCGGAAATGTTTTGGGGAGACAATATCTGAATTTGAAAACGATATCATGAAATCGATAAAGGAAATCTACAAAATAGGCAAAGGTCCGTCCAGCAGCCATACGATGGGACCGCAGAAGGCCGCGGCAGCATATCTTGAGCATCATCCCGATGTCAGGAACTTTCATGTGACCCTCTACGGGTCCCTTGCGGCCACGGGAAGAGGTCACCTCACTGATGTTGCCGTGATGGAAACCCTCGGCAGGGCCGGACATGTCGAAATCGAATGGCAGCCGAAAATCTTTCTTCCCCGGCATCCGAACGGAATGGCGATAGCGGTGGCCGGAGAGAACGGGGAAAGGCATGACGAATGGACTTTCTACAGCATAGGAGGAGGAAACATCGTATGTGACCAGCTCCCTGTGGACAATTCTCCCGAGATATACCCGCTCAACAGCATGACAGACCTTCTGAACTGGTGCAATACCAACAGCAGGAACTACTGGGAATATGTCCAGGAACACGAGGACAGCGACGTATGGGACTACCTCGCCACAGTATGGAAAGCCATGTGCGACTCGATAGAACGCGGGCTTGACAAGGAAGGCATACTTCCGGGCCCTCTCCGTCTGCGGAGAAAGGCGGCAAGCTATTATGTAAGGGCGGAAGGATATAAGGATGTACTGAGGACCAGGGGACTCATTTTCGCATACGCCCTTGCGGTAAGCGAGGAAAATGCCTCCGGAGGAATCATTGTCACTGCACCGACATGCGGCTCGTGCGGAGTGCTTCCGGGCGTCCTTTACCACCTCAGGAACATTTACGGATACAGCGACAAGCGCATCATCCGCTCCCTCGCCACTGCCGCCCTGGTCGGAAATGTAGTGAAGCAGAATGCATCCATATCAGGCGCCGAAGTCGGCTGCCAGGGTGAAGTCGGAGTCGCCTGCGCCATGACTGCGGCTGCAGCCAACCAGCTGATGGGAGGAAGCCCTGCCCAGATAGAATATTCGGCTGAGATGGGGCTTGAGCACCATCTCGGGATGACATGCGACCCTGTCTGCGGCCTGGTGCAGATTCCATGCATAGAAAGGAATGCCTACGCGGCCGCGAGGGCACTTGACGCCAACATCTACGCATCATACACGGACGGTCTTCACAGAGTGTCTTTCGACCAGGTGGTCCGGGCCATGAAGCGTACAGGAAAAGACCTCCCATCGCTCTACAAGGAGACCGGAGAGGGAGGTCTTGCTGCCGTGGTCGAATAATAAATGCCTGAGATGCCCGGCGACAGATCAGAAAGATGCGGTTTCCGCCGCCTTACGGGCCGCCGCCTCCGCGAATTTGTCGGAGCCGTCGGCATAAAGGATGCCCCTTGATGAATTGATGAGCAGGCCTCCCTTGTCATTCGCCCCGTATTTCATAACTTCTTCCGCCGAACCGCCCTGTGCCCCGACACCGGGTACAAGGAGGAAATTGTCAGGACAGAAGCTGCGGATTTCAGAAAGTTTGTCTGCCTTGGTCGCCCCGACCACGAACATCATGTTGTCAGGAGTGGAGATTTCCATCATCTCCTCCATTACAGCCTGATACAGAAGCTTTTCCCCTTTGAGCGCCATCTGGAACTGCGCGGCAGAGGCATTGGATGTCAGCGCAAGCACAATGGCCCATCTGCCCTTGTAGTCCAGGAACGGCGTCACACTGTCCGCCCCCATGTATGGGGCCACTGTCACGGCATCGAAGTCCATGGTCTCAAAGAAAGCCCTGGCATACATCCTTGCGGTATTCCCTATGTCGCCCCTCTTGGCATCGGCAATCAGGAATATTTCAGGATAATTGCTTCGGATATAGTCCACTGTGGCTTCAAGGGCCCTCATGCCGTCCGTGCCGTAGCACTCGTAGAAAGCAAGATTAGGCTTGTAGGCGACACAATGTGCAGCCGTCGCGTCCACTATTGCCTTGTTGAACTCTACGATTGAGCGGGCCGTACCCCTGAACTCCTGCCCACGGAACACGATTTCCCCGTTTTCGGCCAAAGCCCTTATGCAGGACGGCATTTTCTGGAAATCCACATCCAGTCCTACGCACAGCATGGTCTTCTTGGCCTGAATCTGTCTGTACAAATCTTCCCTGTTCATATGTCACGATTTTATTCAGTTCCTGTAATACTTGTAGAAAAGAGAAATTGCCTCCATGCCGCGGAAAAGCTGGCTCAGCAGGTAGCTCTCGTTCGGAGAATGAATCGTATCCCGTTCCAGTCCGAATCCCATCAGAAGAGGGTCAATGCCGAGGATGCGCTGCAGGTCGGCCAATATCGGAATGCTTCCGCCCCCGCGGCTCGGCACAGGCTCAACGCCGTAGACATCGGCCATCGCCCTTGAGGCAGCCTGATATGCTTCAGAAGAAATAGGTATGAGAAAACCGTTGCCGCCATGGCAAGGTGTCACCTCGACCGTCACGCAATCTGGTGCGATAGACTTGAAATGCTCTTCGAAAAGTCTTGTGATTGTATCGCTGTCCTGATTCGGGACAAGACGCATGGAAATTTTTGCATGTGCCTCTGAAGGCAATACGGTCTTCGCCCCTTCCCCTGTATATCCGCCCCAGATGCCGTTGACATCCAGACAAGGCCTGATGCCGGTGCGCTCAAGGGTGGTATATCCTTTTTCTCCTCTGACTTCCTTGATTTTCAGAAAATTCTTGTATTCCTCAAGGTCAAACGGAGCCCTTGCGAGCTTAGCCCTGTCTTCGGCGGAAAGTTCGACCACATCGTCATAGAATCCCTTGACAGTGATGTGCCCGTCCCGGTCAATCAGGGAAGAAATCATGTCGCAGAGGATATTTATCGGATTGGCGACTGCTCCTCCGTAATGTCCTGAATGAAGGTCCTTGTCCGGCCCTGTCACCTTGACCTCTACATACGAAAGCCCGCGCATCCCGCAGTTTATCGACGGCACTGACTCCGAAATCATGGTCGTGTCCGAGACGAGGATGATGTCGGCGGCAAGAAGGTCCTTGTGGGATGCCGCCCACGGGGCAAGTGAAGGGCTGCCTATTTCCTCCTCCCCTTCGAAGATGAATTTCACATTATGCCTGAGGCCGGCCTCCCGCACCATATACTCGAACGCCTTCAGATGCATGAACAGCTGTCCCTTGTCATCATTCGCCCCCCTGGCATAGATGGCGCCGTCACGGATTTCCGGCTCAAACGGGTCTGACTTCCAGAGCTCCAACGGATCCACCGGCTGCACGTCATAATGGCCGTAGACCAGGACTGTCGGAGCGCCGGGACTTACGGTCTTTTCCCCGAAAACCACCGGATGCCCCTCTGTGGGATAGACTTCCGCCCTGTCCGCCCCCGCCTCCAGAAGCAGTGTCTTCAGTCTTTCCGCACATTTCAGCATGTCCGGCCGGTTTTCTTCAAGTGAACTTACCGAAGGTATCCTGAGCAGTGAATAAAGTTCGTCAAGGAAGCGCTCCCTGTGCTTTTCAATATACTCTTTCATATTATCAACAGTTTTATATTTTTCTTCTCCTATGCAAACAGATCCTCTAATGTTATCTCACTTTGCACAATCCCCGAATGAGAGTTACGGCAAATCCCATAGGTCGTTATCATAGTTAGGTGCACGGCCTTGCGGGTCTTCGTTGCCTCAATGAATGCACTCTTTTTGTTGCGCAGATTGCGTTCGTAGTCAGCATCGATGGAAAATTCCGACAATGAATATTTCATTTCGCAGATATTTACCACCTGGTCATTGCGGTCTATCAACAAATCAATCTGTGCTCCCGGGCCATTTTCATCAGCCTCTTTTCTCCAAGAGCAGATGTTGCTCAACACGCCTGAAATGCCAAGTGCGGACTTGATTTGCTGCGTATGAGCCATACACAGACGCTCAAAAGCCAAGCCGCTCCACGCACGATGCAGCGCAGAATCTATTGATGCCGACCAAAAATGCTCATCGTTGTTCCTGTTTTGCCGGATGAACTTGAAGTAAAAAAGTGTATAGTTATCGGTCAATTGATAGATTGACTGCTTTGTTTTTTTATCATAGCCGCTGTATTTCCGTATAAATCCGCAGTATTCCAACTCTTCAAGCACCTTACTCAATGCCCCGCTGCTCGGCTTGTTGATTGCTGTTATAATCTCTTCGCGTGTCATACCGGTCTTTTTTCTGCCGAGAGCAGTCACAACATCTATATATTGCTCAGGAGACTTGAACAACGAAGCGTAAAGCAGGTTGAATTCATTTGTCAATCTGCCGTTCCCGGAAAAGAAAATCCTGTCTATATTTTGGGCAAGACTAAACCCTTTTTCAAGCAAGTTCCAATAGAACGGTATACCTCCCAATATCATATAGCACTCGGCGATTTGGTACCGGTTCATTTCAAGGCCCTTGCTTTGTGCGAACATTTCGCACTCTTTCAAAGTAAATGGTTGAAGGGCAATACGCTGTGTTACACGATTATGAAGTCCTCCATGGTCATTAATCACCTTATTGATAATCCACGATGTCGCTGACCCGCATATAATCAAGACAATATCCTTGCGGGCTGACGCCCAGCCATTCCAGAAGTGTTCAAACGCCGAAATGAAATTGGAACGGGGTGTATCCATCCACGGAAGTTCGTCAAGGAAGATGATCTTCTTTTCATCTGTTGAGTTTGTCAAAAAATGAGACAAAAGACTGAATGCCTCCAGCCACGATTGCGGCGTCGGACAATCGTCGTATCCGGCATCACGAAGTGAAATGGCAAAACTGAACAACTGATCTTTAGTTCTCGCATTGGCCAGACCGGTATGCTGGAATGTAAACTTATAGCCGAAAGTTTCACGGATGAGATATGTTTTGCCTATTCGCCTGCGGCCATAGACCGCTATCAATTCCGAATACTCCGATTGTGCCGCCGCAAGCAATATTTTTTGCTCATCTTTTCGTCCGATTATCATGGCCATAGAATTTTGACAGAACAAATATAGCAGAAAAATCCATATAATTTGCCAAATTCCATAATATTTTAGAGATTTGGCAAATTATAGTCAATTTTGCTCACAAACAGACTATAAGAAATTGTTCCTGGACTTTTCTATGACCTTCCCTGAATTTGGTTGTCACTTTTAGAGCGGTTAAACTAATATACTTTACATATTCACTGACTGGGTTTACAGTCGGTGTTTTTTATCTCTAAAAGTCTTTACAGAATCACTGTTTTCATTTACAGTGTGTGCCTCTGACCGGCCGGGTGTGTGTTCAGGTGCCGCGTCCGCGGCACCTGAACAGAGCGACAAATATATGCCTTATTTTTCATTTTATCCCATAGCGCATCCTTTTTTCCAGCACCGCTTCTGCTCACCGCATTGTTTATGAGCCTCGTCCGGGGTCTGCATTCCGATGCTCATATGCGGCCTCTGCGTGTTGTAGAAGTCGATTATTTTCTCCAGGGCCGACTTGCATTCCGTCCTCGTGGCGATTGTCATTTTGTAAAGCCATTCTACCTTCAGGATGCCATTGGCCCGTTCCGCAACGGCATTCTCAAGGGGATCACCGCTTTGTGTCATGCTGATGCTCACGCCACGCTTTTTGAGTTCCGCGACATACTCGTTGCTGCAGTACTGACAGCCCCTGTCGGAGTGATGAATGAGCATTCCCGACGAAGTGTCGTCTATCGTCGACAATGCCATCCTGAGGGCTTCCAACGGATATGTCGTTTCTAATGTAGGTCCTACAGACCAGCCGACAATCTTATGGGAATAGGCATCCGTCACCAGTGACAGGTAGCAGACACCTTCGCCCGTCTCGACGTAAGTTATGTCGCTCACCCATATCTCGTTCGGTCTGGACGGGATTATGTCTGTTATCAGGTTCGGATACTTGCGATAATGATGCCGGGAGTCGGTCGTCCTGTAATGACGCCGGCGTTTGAGCCTTACCATCAGTCCGTTCTTGCGGAGAAGCTCTATAAAGGCGTCGCGGCCGGGCATGCCGCCACTCTCACAAAACAGCCGTTTCACAATCAGGTACAACTTTGCACAGCCAAGGCCCGGGTTGTCCCTTCGGTATTCGTTGACCTTTTCCACGATCAACGGTTCGACGGCGTTCTCCGC
>JADIMJ010000026.1 GCA_017694835.1 Candidatus Cryptobacteroides gallistercoris | reverse complement strand
AAGTGAAGCGGACGGGCGGATTGCGGAGCAGGGAGCAGTGGCTGCATACGGCGGAAGAGCTTCGGCAGGCGGGCACGCTGTTTCTTTTGCTGACAGGCGGAGAGCCGTTGCTTTATCCGGAGTTTGCCGACCTGTATGTCCGGCTGAAGCAGATGGGCTTCATCCTGACGATAAACACCAATGCCACCCTGATGACGGAAGAGGTAATCGGGCTGTTTCAGAAGTGCAGGCCGCGGCGGGTAAACGTTACGCTTTACGGAAGCAGCAATGAAACCTATCGGGAGCTGTGCCACGTATCGGAAGGATTCGACCGCTGTATGCGCGGACTGCGTTTGCTGAAGCAGGGCGGCATAGATACAAAAATAAATTTCACCCTGTTGAAAAAAAATTATGCCGACTATCCCCGTCTGCTTGAGATAGCACGCGAACTGGACATGCCGGTGTCGGTCAGCAGTTATCTGTCGGTGTTCCGTAGCCAGACCTGCACTTCCCAACTGGATATTCCGCAGATTCGTTTGGATGCCGGTCGGGTGGCCGAGGCAGACATCGAGTATCTGAAATTCAAGAAAGGAGACGGATACTCCGCCTATGTGGAGGAAATGGGCGGTTTCCTGCAGTGCAATGTCCCGACGGTATCCGAGGGGCAGGGACTGACCTGTCGGGCGGGGAAAAGCTCTTGCTGGATAAACTGGCAGGGTGTCATGACTCCGTGTGTGGATATGGACACTCCGGCGGCTTCGCTGGACAGAATGCCGGTGGCCGAAGCCTGGAAGATGATGACGGAAGAGCGCGAAAGGCTGCCGCTGCATACCGAGTGTGCGGGCTGTGCGCTGCGTCCCGTGTGTGATGTGTGCTATGCCAACGCCCGGAATGAGAAAAGGCGTTGCGGCAGTCTGCACTATCTGTGCGAGATGGCGGCCGCCAAGAAAGAATTGTTGATAAAGGAAAGCGAAAATTTTCGAGAACGAACCAAATATGAAACTGAATGAATTGCTGAAGCTCCGTCAGGTGGGCGGGGAATACATGATAATCAATCCCTATAGTGAAGAAACAGACATGACGCAGGTCATCTCGCTCAATGAAACGGCCGCATGGCTGTGGCAGCAGGTGGAAGGCCGGGAGTTTACGGCCGAAGACCTTGTGGGGCTGGTGTGCGGAGAATATGAGGTAGACCGCGCGACGGCGGAGAGCGACATCCGGGAACTGTGCAGTGAATGGCTTCATAAGGGACTGGCGGTGGAAGAGAAACGGTAAGTCTGTAAGATTTGTAAAAGGATGGAGAGAATACAGGAAATCTTCTTTTTCCTCTTGAGGCGCGGCCTTTGGGGGGAGGAGCAGCCGGTGCAGGAGAATCTTTTTCCGCTGTCATCATCGGAATGGAATCTGATTTACCGGCTTTCACGCAAGCATACCTTGCAGGGAATCATCTACGACGGCATCGTCGGTCTGCCTGCCGCTTGCCAGCCGCCCAAGATGCTGCTTATCCACTGGACGGTGGAAATAGACAAGTGGGAGCGCATCAACCGCCATCAGCAACAGATATTGAGCCGCTTGCAGGTGTTGTTCAGCCAGCCGCCCGCCATTCCCTTTGAGCTGATTAAGGGGCCGGCCATCAGCTGCTTTTACCGGAATCCCCTGCACCGCGTGTGCGGAGACCTGGACCTTTATTTCTGCGGCAAAGAGCAGGTGGAAACGGCCAACAAGCGTATCGAGCAGACCGGAATCCGTGTGGAGCGCGGCATGACAGGAGACTCCGCCTATCTGATAAACGGAGCGCTGATAGAGCAGCATGCCCGTCTGATAGAACTGCACAATCCTTTCTTCCAGAAAGAGCTGACGCAGTGGGAGAAGCAGATATTTACCAAGGGAAAGCCTGAAGAGCGTCCGGTGTATTACGGCATTCCGGTGACGGTGCCTACGCCGGTGGCCCATCAGCTGCTTGTCTCTACCCATATATTGAAGCATCTGCTCAATGCCGGTATCGGCCTGCGCCAGCTGTGTGATGCGGCCGTATTGCTGCGGGCACAACATGAAATCCTTGACTGTCGGGAACTGGAGGAGCGGTGCAGACGCTTTGGCGTGTACCGCTGGTCGCAGCTGCTTTATGCCTTGCTGGTGAAATACATCGGCCTGCCCGAAAGATACTTGCCTTTTCCTACGGACGAGAATCCGGATACTTTGATGGAAGAAGTGTGGGAAAGCGGCAATTTCGGATTCTACGACGAGCGGAAGGCTGCCCGTCCCGAAGGGAAATGGAAGAACAAGTGGTATACGGTCAAGCAGATTGGCCGTAAGGCAAAGCTGTTTTATCTGTATGCTCCGGGTGAAACATTCTGGTGGCCTGTCTTGTTGTCGGGAGTCCGGATAAAGGAACTGATTCAGGGAAAATGAAAGAGCTGATAAAAAAGATATTGCAGAAGCTTACCAAAGAAAACATCCATTCCGTCTATCAGCTGGGGAGGAAGGCCATGCGGTGGGTGTTGCAGGTAACGGCCGGCTATCACTGGCTGATAACATTCTCCATCTTTTCGGGCATCTTCGGCGTAGGCATGTCGCTGTTTAATGTCTGGCTTTCAAAGTGGATTATCGACATCGTGACCGGTGCTCGCGAGGGGAATGTGTGGATAGCCGCCGGACTGGTGGTATTCTTCTTCTTCTTCGGCATGGCGGTGAAGCTGATTTCTCCGTGGATTTTCGGGAAAATCAAGATGCGTATCGGCATCCGCATGCAGAACTCCCTGTCGGACGCGCTGATGATGTGCTCGTGGAAGAGCGGACAGAAATGGCATACCGGTGACTTGCTGACCCGCATCAACAGCGATGCGTCGGAAGTATTGGGAATGGGTATGGGCATCCTGCCCAATCTGATTGTCACCACCGCCCAGCTTATCGGTTCATTTATATTCTTGTGGGCGCTTGAGCCGCGTCTGGCATGGTTCATTCTGGCGGCAACACCGCTGGTGCTTCTGTCAAAAATCTATTTCCGCAAGGTGCGTGAGCTGAGCAAGGCACAAAAGGAAATGAGCAGTGAGATGGGGTCGGTGATGGAAGAGAATCTGTCTCAGCGTGTGCTGGTACGTTCGCTTGGAGCGACAGACTACCGCAAGCAGAAACTGCATCAGACTCAGGAAAAGCTGTTCAATCTGGGGATGGAGCAGATTAAGTTCTCCACCTATTCGCAGGGAGTGATGGGTTTCGTGTTCGGAGGAGGCTATCTGTGTGCTTTCCTGTGGGGAATCTATCAGCTGCACACCCATCAGATAACATTTGGAACGATGACTGCCTTTCTGCAATTGGTCGGACAGGTGCAGGGGCCTTTCTTGGGCCTGATTGCCATTCCGCCCGCATTGGTGCGCGGATGGACATCTGTAGAGCGTCTGATGGCACTCTTTGAGGATGTGGAGCCGGACGAGAATCCCGTTTATCTGAATGCTCCGCTGACTCTGACCTTTAATCGGGTGTCTTTCGCTTATGAAAAAGACCAGCCCATCCTGCAACACTTCTCGGCGGAATTTGCTCCGGGGACGGCGACAGCCGTAGCAGGGCCTACCGGAACCGGAAAGACGACAATGATTCGCCTGATGCTGGCATTGCTTTCGCCCGATGAGGGTACGATGACGCTTACGACCGACCGCGGCGAAAGTTATCCGGTGTGTCAGGACACTCGTATCAATTTCATGTATGTGCCGCAGGGAAATACCCTGTTGAGCGGGACTATCCGCGAAAATCTGCTGCTTGGAAATCCGTCGGCCGATACCGCTGAACTGGAGCGCGTATTGCGCATAGCCTGTGCAGACTATGTGTTCGACCTGCCGCAAGGCATTGATACCCGCATCGGAGAGCATGGATACGGACTGTCGGAGGGGCAGGCCCAGCGTCTGGCCATAGCCCGTGCCTTGCTGCGTCCGGGAAACATCTGGCTGCTGGATGAGGCTTCCTCGGCACTTGATACCGAAACTACTTCGCGCCTGATGGACAATCTGCTGAAAGAGGGGGCGAAGAAGACATTGATATTCATCACCCATGACCCGCGCCTGATGGAGCGTTGCGACCGGGTGATTCATCTGAACGAACAGAAACTATTGGAAATAACAGGAACTGAACAAATAAAAAATTAGCTAATTTTATTATGAACAAGACAATCCAAATCCTTTGCCTGTTGGCAATCCTTATCCTCAGCTCGTGTGCGAGCAGACGAACACTGGTTTATCTGCAAGACATGGAAGAGCTGAAAGAATATCCGGTTTATCAGAAATATGAAGCTGTCATTCACCGCGACGACCGTTTGAGTATTACCGTAAGCTGCAAGAATCCGGAGCTGACCTTGCCTTTCAACATCCCGGGAAGCAGTGACTACAGTGTCGGGATGGATGGAGAGGTGACGGCGGTCATGCCTGCCACTCCGGGTACGGACAATACAAACAAGGGTTATTTGGTGGATGTGAACGGAGAGATAGATTTTCCTGTACTCGGCAAGCTGAAGGTGGAAGGGCTGACCCGCAATCAGCTGACTGAGATGATTAAGCGCCGCCTGATAGACGAAGACCTGATTAAAGACCCTATCGTGACTGTCAATTTCCAGAACTTCAAGATTACCGTGCTCGGCGAGGTGGGTAGTCCGGGCATCTATGATATAAAGGGCGAGCGAATCACTCTTCTGGAAGCTGTTGCTAAGGCCGGCGATGTGACCGATGAGGGACGGGTAGACCGGGTGGCCGTCATCCGTGAATACGGCAACAAGCGTCGCATCCAGTTCCATGACCTTCGTTCACGCGAAATCTTCAATTCCCAATGCTATTATTTGCAGCAGAATGACATTGTATATGTAGAGCCGTCGTCTGCCAAGGCGCGTGACAATGCCCAGCGCACATTCAGCATGTTCAGCATGGTGCTGTCATTCATTACAACGATAACATCCATCATCGTGATGGCTGTAAGATAATCACCGTTAATAGTTTTCCTTATGATACAGATGAGCGAACAAAAAGACCTCTCCGGAAACGACAAGACACAGAGCAGCAGCGGGTTTAACATCAATCCGTTGGATATATTGATGTATCTGCTGGCCCGCTGGTACTGGTTTGTGCTGTCAATTGCCGTATTCGGAGGATATGCTTGGTATCAGTATGCCAAGACACCGTTCCAGTATATCAGTTCGGCCACGGTTATGATAAAGAATGCCGGTCACAACAATTATAATTACGGTCTGGACCGTTTCCAGATGAACAGCTATACGAATGTGGCGAATGAAATCCTGCAATTCCAGTCATATAAGCTGATGCGCGATGTGGTCAGCAGGCTGCATGCGGAAGTCTGCTATACCGTGAAAGACGGGTTGCGTGAAATCGAGCTTTATACGCAGGCACCGGTGCATGTGTCATTCCTTGAAGCGGAAGAGCACGAAGATTTCAGTCTGGATGTAACGCCGGTAAACGACAAGACTGTCCGTCTGTCTAGTTTTGCCGGAAATCTGGTGGGCGGCCAGCCAGTCAACGCGCAGTTGAATGATACTGTTCAGACACCGGTCGGTAAGCTGTTGATTACGCCCACGCTTTATTATACAGACAAGTGGTATAATGCATCTATCCATGTGCATAAGATGAGTGTGGACAACATGGCAAGCCTTTTCAGTTCCAACCTGTCCATTACACAGGCAGAAAACGATGCTTCCATCCTTTATCTCAGTCTGCGCGACCAGTCGCCGGTGAGGGTAGACGATGTGCTGAACACCCTGATAACCATCTATAACGAAGAGACGGTAAAAGACAAGAACCAGATAGCAATCAATACCTCCAAGTTCATCAACGACCGTCTGATTATCATTGAGAAAGAGTTGGGAGGTGTCGAGTCTGCCATCGAGTCGTACAAGCGTGAAAACGAGCTGATAGATGTTTCTTCGGCAGCCAGCATGTCGGTAGCCGACAAGCAGCAGTACAGCAATCAGATTACCGAACTGGAATTGCAGAAGCAGATGGCCAACTATGTGAGGAGCTATCTCACCGACCCGTCGAAGATAACCGGTCTGCTTCCTTCCAATTCCGGCATTGCCGATGCAAATATCGAGACACAGATAGCCCAGTATAATGCAAACAAGCTGAAGCGCGACAAGCTGATAAAGAACAGCAGTAACAAGAATCCGGTAGTACAGGAACTGAACAATTCGCTGATGGCTCTGCGCCAGAATATCATCCGCGACATTGACAACGTGATAGTCGGCATCGATGCCAAGTTGCGTGAAGCCAAGAGCCGGGTGGGTGAGGCGGAAAGTCGGGTGGCAAATATCCCGACCCAGCAGCGTCAGATGCTTTCCATCGAGCGTCAGCAGCGCATCAAGGAAGAGCTGTATCTGTATTTGCTGAACAAGCGTGAGGAGAATGCCCTGAGTCAGGCGACGACCGAGACGGATGCCCGTGTGCTCGACCCGGCCGGAGGAAGTGACATGCCGGTTTCACCGAACGGGAAGAATATGATTATGGCGGGAGTGATGAAGGGATTAGCTCTTCCTACAGTCATTCTGATAGCCTTGATGTTCTTCGATACGAAAGTCCGTACCCGAAAGGATATCGAAGACAGTGTCAGTGTGCCGTTCCTGGGTGAGATTCCCGAAGCGAAGAGCAAGGGGAAGAATAGCATTATCGTGCGCGACCAGGGGCGTGACATCGTGTCCGAAGCATTCCGCATCGTGCGGACGAACATGGACTTTATGCACATCAAGAACAAGAAGATGCAGGTCATCACGTTCAGTTCGTTCGGGCCGGGTGCCGGAAAGACATTCGTCTGCACCAATCTTGCAGCCAGCTTTGCGCAGACACAGAAAAAGGTTATCCTGATTGACCTGGATATCCGCAAGGGAACGTTGAGCCGCCATCTTCATCATCATGAAAAGGGTATGACCAGTTATCTTGCCGGAAACGCTACCATCGATGAGATTGTCAAGCCGAGCGAGGTTGCTCCCAATCTGGACATCATATCCGCAGGGCCTGCCGCACCTAATCCGGCCGAACTCTTGTTGAGCGAGAATCTGGAGACGCTGATTGCCGCCTTGCGCGAGCGTTACGATTACATCATAGTCGACAATGTGCCGGTAGGAATCATTGCCGATGCAGCCATTACCAACCGCATTGCCGATTTGACCATCTTCGTCATCCGTGTCGGCAGGTTCGACCGTCGCATGTTCCCCGATTTGGAAAAGCTTTACCGCAGCAAGCAGCTGAACAACATGTCGTTGATTCTGAACGGCGCTACGGTACGCAACAATGGCTACGGTTACGGCTATGGCTACGGTTATGGTTACGGCTATGGCTATGAAGAAAAGAAGTCGAAATTCAAGTTCTGGAAAAAACATCGATAGGCACGTTTATGTTTTTCAAATTCAATAAAAAGCATGCTCTTGTAGCATCGGGCATACTGAGAGGCATGACCGATATCCACTCCCATATCCTGCCGGGAGTGGACGACGGTTCGCCTACCGTACAGTCCAGTCTGGGGCTGCTCCGCTTCTTTGAGGAACTGGGAGTCGCTCAGGCCTGGCTGACTCCGCACATCATGGCAGACCGGACGCAGAATACGCCGGAAAAACTGATGGAGTGTTTCGAGCAGTTCAAACGGCAATATGCAGGCCCGATTGTCCTTCATCAGGCAGGCGAATACATGATGGATGCCGCATTCCCGGATAAGCTGAACACCGGAGTGCTGCCGTTGGGCAAGAAGCATCTGCTGGTGGAAACCTCCTATATGCTTCCCCCCGTCGGGTTGCACGACATTCTGGAGCAGGTGCGGCATGCCGGATACTTTCCGCTGATAGCCCATCCGGAGCGTTACACCTACATGGAGAAGAAAGACTATATCGCCCTGCACGAAGAGGGATACGAATTTCAGCTGAACCTGATGTCGCTGAGCGGATATTACAATCCCGGTGCCAAGGCCGTCAGTGAGTGGTTGCTGAAGAAAGGGATGTATACCTACGTGGGCAGTGACCTGCATCACCTGGAGCGTTACCAACCCATGCTGGAAGAGATGAAGCTGACTACGGAGCAGCTTGACGCATTGTCGATGCTGATAGCCAACAATGAGTATATTTAAGCGAATCTGTCTGGTGCTGTTGCTGCTGCCCACTCTGCTCTTGGCACTATTGCCTTACATTCCGGTACAGATTGCAGCTTTCTTTACCTTTCTTCCTTTGGCGGTGATGCCGCTTGCGTTGCTGAATGCCTGCATGGCCGCAGTCTTGTTTGCCAGACACAGCCGCTGGCGGTGGACATTTGTCGCGGCCTTTCTTTATGGCGGTTGGCAGCTGAGCGAAACTTTCAGTTTCAGCACTTCTGTGCGTCCGGTGAAGCCGGACACGTTTCCAGTCCGCATCATAAGCTGGAATGTGCAGGACTTTCATCTGAATGCAGACACGTTGAGACATTCCGCTAAAGTCCTGTTAAGTCAGCAGCCCGACATCCTCTGCTTTCAGGAACGCCCGCATGCCAATCTTTTGGCATGGGATACCATCCGGACAGTCTTTTCAGCCTACCCCTATACGATGATAAACAGTCGGGAGGATGAAGTGCTGAATCTGGCAGTGTTCAGTCGTTGGCCGATTTTGGACAGGAAGGAATTTTATTTTCCCAATAGCTATAATAAATTTATGCAAGTCGATATCCACACCGGCAATAGGATAATCCGTCTGTTCAACGTACATCTACAGACCACCGGCATGACTCCGGAACTGAAGGAAACCAACATCTGGCAACGGATGGTTCGGAATGCCGGGATGCGGAACATGCAGGCCGATACACTTCACAAGGCCATCGCTTCCAGTCCCTATCCGGTCATCGTGTGCGGAGACTTCAACGATGTGCCTTCTTCCTACGCTTACGCACAAGTCAGCCGCGGTCTGAAAGACTGTTTCAAGGAAGCCGGCCACGGATGGGGCGGAAGCTACCAGGCTTTGGGCAGCCTGTTCCGCATCGACCACATGCTTTGCTCGGAAGAAGCCGAAGTCATCCGCTACACATTGACAGACAATCCGTGGAGCGACCATAAGATCCAGAGCGGCACCCTTTGTTTTTCACCCGATGAACCTGAATAAATGTTCGATTTCATACCCGTATCCGATTATACAATGTATTTCAACTACGCCATCCTCATCATGGTGTTGGTTGCTTTCTGGCAGTGCAATATAGGCATCAGCCTCCAAAAAAACACCGCAACGCTGAATGGCGTGTGGGGCGTGCTGTTTACCATTCTGCTGATTCTTTATATGGGGTTAAGGCCAATATCAGGTGTTTTTGGTGATACGGTCAATTATGCAAGAGGATTCTATGAAATTCAACGGTCTGTTCAACCGTTTGAGTGGGTATGGGAGGGCGAATGGCTGTTTTATAACCTGATGGGATGGTTTGCCAAGAACAGCGATATCCATACATTCTTCTTGTTTTGTGCGGCTGTCTATATCGGATGTCTATGGTTGGCCATGCATCGGATATTTAAAGGATACTATTACATCCCTTTTTTGGTGATATTGGGTATGTTTACTTTCTGGAGTTATGGGGTAAACGGCATCCGTAACGGGATGGGAGCTTCTTTGGTTATTTTGGCGATGACCTATGTCAACCGCATTCCCATTATGCTGCTGCTTTGTCTGATTGCGACTGGAATCCATAAATCCTGTTATCTGATGGTCGCGGCCGGAGCTTTGGCTTGGTTTGTAAAGAACAGTTATATTTATTTGGTAGGGTGGATTGCTTGTGTGGGGGCCTCTTATGCAGTTGGTGGGCGTATCCAAAGTTTTTTGGCAAACTTTATTTCTATCGGTGATGACCGTTTTTCTGGTTACTTGACAGGTGAAGCTATGACAGGTGAAATAGTACAGATGA
>JADIMJ010000025.1 GCA_017694835.1 Candidatus Cryptobacteroides gallistercoris | reverse complement strand
CATACCGACTTCCATTGTATTTGTTTGATATTCTTAAAAATACGTCCTTATCAAGGAAATCTAAAAGCTGCGAGAATACATATTTTCCTTTA
Source organism: Candidatus Cryptobacteroides gallistercoris (assembly GCA_017694835.1). Classification (GTDB taxonomy): domain Bacteria; phylum Bacteroidota; class Bacteroidia; order Bacteroidales; family UBA932; genus Cryptobacteroides; species Cryptobacteroides gallistercoris. The sequence continues at coordinate 20,499 of JADIMJ010000025.1, read as the reverse complement.
TTCATGTGCCATTCTACGATAGTCTGGCAAAGATAAATTCAAATCGTTGCGCTAGTTTTATCTCTGTAAATTCCTAACCTTCAATATTTTCAAAGAACTTTCATGATTTTTTACCGGACACTAGTGAACCATTATAGCATGAAAAAATTCTGGAAATGGGCCGTAATACTGATGACGGCGACAGTGACGACAGGACTGGCGACATCCTGCGAAGAAAAGGACAATACGGAACCTGAAGATGAGCCGGTGACAATCAGGAAAACATGGATGGGCTACTACGAAAAAGACGGCACTTACTCCGGATATGATTCCGGATCAATCAACGGTAAATTATGCCTAATAGAGTCCTTTACAGTCTGAATGATTTTTCCATCTTGAAGTTTGCCCCTCAATCTCATTGTTGCTGTTATTCTCCACGTACAAACATGTTCTGATAGTTAATCACAAGTCTTTTGAATGACAACACGAAATCCGCTCCCAGCGAACCGGAAAACAACTGGCTGCCCGATTCGGGATTTTTAATGATTTCCGTATCATATAATGTAACAGTGGAACCAGCTACCTCGAAACGGAATTCAGGCAATACTACGGCCTGGGTTTGTGATATTCCGCCAAAACCTCCACGGGAAGTTGTCCGTTCGGCGAGTCCATCAAGGGCATCGGGAAATGTTTGGGCAAATTTATTCCCCAAATCAGTCTTCACATTCCCGGTATCGAAAATCAAGTCAAATGGATGTCCGTTGTAATTAATCCGCACTTGGGGTGTGTTGGATGACAAGTATATATTAGGTTCTCCATCAGACGCTTTTTTGGGAAAAACGAACTTTCCGGCTTCATTGTCTATGATTATTTCCCCTGCATCCCTGATAAATTGATAACCGAGCACTCCGTCAAATGTAAATAAAGAATCCACTTCACGGTCCGGAGGTGCAACCATAAAGACAGGATTATGATATACCAGTTCTCCTATTTTCAGCGAATCAGCCGTAGCAAGTTTGACAAAGCCTATCTTCATTCCTGATACGGGAATTGAATCAGCCACAATCTTCAAACCTGTTTCTTCCGCATATTTCTCTGATACGAAATTGCCGAAAGAACAGCCTGTATCGAAAATATAATCTTTCGTTATGCCATTTACTTCCAAAGGTATATAAATATGCTTGCCTCTCCCCGCAGTTTCCGCACGTAACGGTACTGCAATATCCTCATCGGGACGCTCAAGATAAGGTTTGGGTACATTGGCAAGTGCTCTGCCGACTTTTTCTATAAACACAAAACTATAAAGGTCTTCAAACGGTACGGAACCCTGAAGGACATTGACTAAATTTTCTCCCGCTTTTCCTGCTTGTTCATACATCCCCAGATTCAAAAAGTTCAAGCCTTGCAAAGCAGCCATACCTATTGAATTTTCTGCGCCGAGCTCATCTTGGTGATGCAACAACAAACTGTCAAGTGCAACAGCAGCATTTTCCAGCTTGTTAAAGCCAATGCCTAACTGTACATCTGCTATCAGATTAAGCATCTTCACACTTACAGAATCTTTCAATTTAGGATATTCTGTTCTCAATAGAAACAAATCGCCACTATTCAGAATCTCACCCATTTTCACATCTGCCTGTGTTTGTGAATAGGCAGAATTATATCCTAACAAAAAGGCAGAAAGGAGACACAAAAGTCTATTTGCAGTTTTCATACTTCTCCCAATGATACATTAACATAGAGCAAATATAGCAATCAAAAAATGCATTTGATTGCTCCCTACTTTAAAATCTTAACAAATATCAATTTGAATCCCGTGCTTGGGGGGCTTCTGCTGATATTCGTAAAATTTGCCGTCGTCGGTCGTGGCTGTGGAGCCGATGGAACTTGCTGCATGCAATCCGTATTGCGCTGTCTGATTCGGATTGTCCCTCTCCGGGCCAGTTTATCTGTATCCCGGCTTTCGGCGTCCTGGGCCTTTCTGGCCTGTCAGGTCATCGCCAAGGTCGGCGCGGCAGCTGTCGGCGAACTCCTCCAGTCTTCCTACGACATCGGGATGCTGTGCCGAGACATCATAGCGCTCTCCGGGGTCACGGCGCATGTCATAGAGTTCAGGCTTTTCTACTCTCCGTGGAATCATTTTCCCCGGCATGCCGTCATTGCCCGGCTCTCCGTAGCCAAGGTAATCATGCGGGAAAATCAGTTTGTAAGTGCCGTCGGTGACCGCCTCGAGGCTGTTTTCCTGATAGTAGAGACAGAGTGCCTCGCGCACCGGGGATGCCTCGGGGTCCTGCAGCAATGGCAACAGGCTCACCCCGTCAATCTTATGGGAAGGAAGTTCTGCACCTGCGATTTCGGCAAATGTGGGCAGGATGTCGATGTTCGAGGCAAGCCGCTCACAAATCGTCCCTGCAGGAACCGTCCCTCTCCACCAGGCAATCATGGGAACCCGTATCCCGCCGTTGAAAGTGGTGGCCTTGGCTTCTCGCAGTCCCCCGGTTGACCCGGCATGGTTGCCGTAGGCAATCCACGGGCCGTTGTCAGAAGTGAAGACAATCAATGTGTTCTGGTCCAGTTCCAGCTCTTCGAGTGTCTTCACTATCTCGCCGACACTCCAGTCGAGTTCCATCATCACATCACCGTAAAGCCCCTGCTCGCTCTTGCCCTTGAATCTTTCCGATACTGCCAGAGGTACATGCGGCATAGGATGCGCCAGGTAAAGGAAGAAAGGCCGGTCCCGGTTTTTGCGGATGAAATCCACACTCCGTCCCGTGCAGTCTGCCGTCAGACGGCTTGGGTCCAGATTGTACCCGACAATCCTGTTCCCCTCGTAGGTGGGCAGGTCCGGGAATTCCCACTGTGGGTGGTATGGCCACATGTCATGCGAGTAGGGGAGGCCGTACCACTCGTCGAATCCGTGCTGAAGGGGCAGGAATTTTTCTGCATCTCCCAAATGCCATTTCCCGAAGATGGCGGTGGCGTAGTTGCGTTTTTTGAGTACTTCGGCGATTGTTTCCTCACTGCCGTTGATTCCATATGGGCAACCCGGGCTTGGGGCATGGGCAAAGCCGATGCGGTTCGGATAGCAGCCTGTGAGCAGTCCGGCCCGCGATGCGCCGCTGATGGGTTGTGCCGCATAGAATTGCGTATAACGCATTCCTTCGCAGGCCAGCCTGTCGATATTCGGAGTCTGATATCCTAAGGCACCTGAGAATGAAAAGTCCCCGTTGCCGGCATCATCGAGGTTTATGAGTATGAAGTTCACATGGTCATGCTGCCGTGCGGCTGAAACGGATGCGGAATGGGACCCGCACGAAACTGTGCCGGCCGAAACTGCACCGGCCGAAATCGTGGCAAGGGGTAGAAAAGACTTTAATTTCATGATGACAGGAGGTTGAGTATGCGAAAGACAGGGAATTTGGTTTGGGATGGCAATAGATTTGGTTTGCAATGGATTTGGTTTGCAATGGATTTAGTCAATATTACTATGTCCCGTTGTAAGGGCATCAGTCCGCATGGCCGAACATGAATCCTATATAAAGTCTCGGCCCTGTGGTGAAGTCATCCTGCGGATTGGTGATATTCAGCAGCCAGTCAATCTTGGCGACCAGGTTGACTTTGTCTGTGAGTGCGTATTCTGCTCCGGCGAACGGGGCGACTGCAAAAAAGGCGTATTTCCTGTATGAGATGCATTCTTCTGCAAGATAGTCATCCCTGACCGGGGAGAGGATGAATGTGTTGGTCTGGCCTCCGCCTCCGACAGTCCCTCCGGCAAATAGCCTGAACCTGCCGAGCTGCCATGTGCAGTCCGCAAGGATTCCTCCCCATCCTGTCTTGGCATGGCTGCTGTGCCTGCCGAATGTGAGTGTCGATACATAGCCCTCAGTCCCTATGCGGAGATGTTTGCCGAACATGAATTTGATGGTTCCTCCGATTCCGAACGGAGCTCCTTCTGCAGATATGTCATGGATGTCTCCTGCAGGTCCTGCTATCGATACTTCCCGGCTGCACACATAGCCTGTATGGAACATCATCCCTCCGATGAATCCCCTGTATCTCATGTTTCCGGACCTGCGGCAGGTGTCTTTGTCTGTGCGGCTGATGTCCATGTCTGTCCCGGATGGTCCGGGTGCGGAAAGGCTGACGGCGGACAGGTCGGCAGCCGGGAGGCAGCACAGTGCTATGGCTAAGATGAAGCTTTTCATAATATGATGGCTGTGGTGTCATCCGGGGCGTCCCGGGGGCGCAAATATAGCCAATTCCGGCGGATTTCTTCCGATAGTTTCCATATTTGGCTTTATCATTTATACTTTTGCGCGTATATTTGTATTTCAGATATTGCATTTATGGAAGAAATTAATTTGAGAGAAGAACTGGAGAAAATCAGGGATGCCGTAAAGGGAATTGAAAGGAATGCGGACCCGGAATCTCTGGATGCATATTGGGAACTGTGCTGCGGAGATGTGCTCCTTGCGGAGGAAAATGTCCGTGAAAGGAGGGGTGAATGGGAAAACGCATCGCTGGCCGGGGAATTGCTGGAGACAGCCGGATATCTTGCCGGTTATGCCGATTATGACGATATGCTTGACCGTCTGTATTCGGCTGCCTCAAGGATGGCGGATGCCCTGCCTGACCACCCGAGACTTAAGCTCAGGCTGCTTGAATTCTGCCTCAGTCTTATGGAAAGGAAAGAATCTTTGGGCAGCGAAGAGGACATTGCCGGTGAGGCTGACCTTTATCGCCGTAACATTGCCGCAGCCGACAGTAGGGACTTTGACGGCATCGTGCAGCCCGGCTACATCAAGTCAGATCCGGTGGAGTGGAGCGAAGAATATGAGAATGTCATAGATGATGCAAACAGAAAGATTTATGCCAGACTGGAAGACAGTCCTGCTGGAATGGGGTTCTGCCATGCCTACTGGCTTGAGAAGGCCCATGTGTTGTCTGAGGACTATGGCATATTCTGGAGAAGTCCGGCGGCTCTGAATCCCGGCGTAATGTTCGATTAGCATAAAGGTGCAAACAATCACAAGAAGATTTATGACAAGGGAAGAGTTGATGAGAATGGCCATAAATATGGCCGTGGAGAATGTTGCTGCCGGCGGCGGCCCTTTCGGGGCTGTAGTCGCGCGTGACGGAAATGTCATCGCCACCGGAGTTAACAGGGTGACGGCCGACAATGACCCTACAGCGCACGCCGAGGTCAATGCCATACGCAAGGCGGCCGAAGCTCTCGGAACATTTGACCTGCGCGGATGTGAAATCTATGCTTCATGCGAACCGTGCCCGATGTGTCTCGGCGCCATATATTGGGCCCGTCTGGACAGAATGTTCTACGGCTGCACCAAGCAGGACGCCGCCGCGGCAGGCTTTGACGATGCGTTCATATACAGGGAACTTGAACTGGAGCCCGGACTGCGGAGGCTCCATTCGTCGGAAATGTTGCGGGAGGATGCCGTAAAGGCGTTTCAGGCCTGGATTTCGAAGACTGACAGGACAGAGTATTGACTTCATCCTGCCAGCGCGCCCGATGGATACCCAAAATGCTGTCCACCGGGCGCGGCGCCGGCGTGGTAATGATGCTGTACAAAGAAAGTCACGGCTCCGGATGCTGCCGCACAAAAAAAGCCCCGGCTCCATGATGCTTTGCGTATCGGGAGCCGGGGCTCATTCTCAATCAGACTTGTTTGCTTATGCCTGATTATTTGACCTCAATGACTTTCTTGGAGTCGTCGATGACCTGTTTCTGAATCTTAGGGATGTTGACATTCAGGACGCCGTGCTCGACATGGGCGCTGATTTTCTCTTTGTCCGCATCGTCCGGAAGAACCATCGTCTGCTGGAATTTTGAATAAGAGAACTCGCGGCGGAGGTAATGTCCGTGCTTTTTCTCGCTTTTCTCGTCCTGCTTCTTTTCCATTTCTATCACGAGATTGCCCTCGTCATTGATGTGGACTTTGAAATCCTCTTTCGTCATGCCAGGGGCGGCAAGCTCGAGGTCGTAGTTGTTCTCATCTTCTAATACATTGATGGCCGGAGCCGTAGCGTTCATCCTGTCCATCCATTCAGTATCGAAAAAGTCGTTGAAAATGTCAGGTAACCAAGTCCTGTTGTTTCTTCTTGAAGGTACCATAATTCTAATCTCCTATTTTTAAATTTCTATTTTCTTTTTCCTGTCCGTCTTCCGGATCCCGTCTCTGCCGTGAGCCTTGCGCTCTCAGTGTCTCCGGTGTTCCGTCTGTCGGACGACTATGGTATTATCAAGCGTTGTGCCATCGGCTGAAAATTGAAATTTCGTGCAAAAACATGAATTTTTGTCATAAATTGATGTCAAAATGTCCATCAGAATGACAGGATGTCACCAATGTCTCATGAGACCCATCGCTGATTGCCAGCCTGGCCGTATTTTTCTTTGTAAGCCTGCCGGCGTTCTTCAGTCGTAATATGCATCGTTTATGAAAGTCGGGGAATGGAAGATGCGAAAGTGGCATTGGAGCGTTGGTATCAGATAGCGGAAGAAGCGCAATGGGCGAATCTGTCAGACATCAAGGTCGATTTCCCGTCGGCGGATTATGTGGGGAACCAGCATTATGTATTTAATATAAAAGGAAATAAGTACAGGCTGGTCGTTGTGGTAAGGTTCCGGATGGGATATGTCTTCATCAGATTTGTGGGAACACATGCCGAGTATGACAGGATAAATTGTGCTGCTATATAAAATATGAGGGATGAACATAACGAAATCACAATACGAGTTTGCCTTGGCAAAAATTGAGGAACTGCTGCCGGTGGTGTCGGAAGAGGCTCCTGCCGATGACAAGGATGCTGTGGAACTTTCCATATTGTCTGATGTGATTATCGAATATGAAAAGGAACATTTTCCGATAGAGAAGCCCACAGTCGCCGAACTTGTGGGACTGTCTTTGGAAGAGAAGAACATGACCCAGAAGCAGTTGGCGGAAGAAATCGGAGTGAGTCCTTCCCGGATCAGCGATTATGTGAACGGACGGGCCGAGCCGACTCTCAAGATAGCCAGTTCCCTTTGTAAGATACTTGACATTCATCCGGCAGCAATGTTGGGATTATGAGATATCTGTTCCTGAGTGAAAATTCAGAGCATCGGGCGATAGAAAGTTGTCAGGTGCTCTGAATATTTTTTATCTGACATGTGCGGAAATCGGAGTTTATCCGTAAATTTGGGGTTGCTATTTTCAGGAGGTGGTTATGTCCGACGGCAGTATTGTAATCAAAGGGGCGAAGGTCAACAATCTCAAGGATATTTCCCTTGAGATTCCGAGAGGGAAATTTGTGGTGATAACAGGTATATCCGGGTCCGGGAAGTCTTCCCTGGCCTTTGACACTCTTTTTGCCGAAGGCCAGAGGCGCTTTGCGGAGAGCCTTTCGTCGTATGCCAGGCAGTTTCTCGGAAGGATGGCAAAGCCTGATGTGGAGATGATAGAGGGGATACCGCCTGCGATCGCCATCGAGCAGAAGGTCAATACGCGCAATCCGCGCTCGACGGTTGCCACCAGTACCGAAATCTATGATTATCTGAGGATTATTTTTGCGAGGATAGGCCGTACTTATTCTCCGGTGAGCGGACAGGAGGTCAAATGCCATACTGTCAATGATGTGCTGGAGTATGTGCTGGCGGACGGACCTTCTTCCGTGTACCTGCTGTCTGATATAGACTGGGTCCGGCGGGAAGACAAGGTCGAGCTGATGCTGAGGCTCAAGGAGGAGGGATATTCAAGGTTTTATACGGACGGACCTGTGCGGATAGAGGAGGTGATGAAGAGGGCTGAGACCGGAGATTATCCGGAGGAACTGTATCTTCTCGTCGACCGCCTCAAGATACCGGAGGTGACATTCATGCCGGACTCCGGCAATGTGACGGCTGTCTCATCTGAAGGCAGGACATTGTCTCAGACAGAGTGGGATGACCTGAACACCAGGCTGCATTCTTCGGTCCAGACCGCCTTTGACAAGGGAGACGGGACGATGCTGGTCATAAAGGGGGCCGAGACCCGGCGTTTTGTGAACAGGTTCGAGGCTGACGGCATGACTTTCCATGAGCCGGACGAATACATGTTCAGCTTCAACAGTCCTCTCGGGGCATGTCCGGCATGCGGCGGCCTCGGGCAGATAATAGGAATAAGTGAGGACCTTGTGGTGCCTGACAAGAGCAAGAGCATCTATGACGGGGCCATTGCCTGCTGGAGGGGAGAGAAGATGGGCTGGTTCAAGGACCATCTGGTCATGAACGCATCCCGTTATGGTATCCCGGTCTTCGTGCCATACTGCAATCTTTCGGAGGAACAGAAGGACGCCGTGTGGAACGGCCGCAAGGGGGAGACGGAGGATGATTCGGTGATAGGAATCAATGAATTCTTCAAGTGGGTGGATGCCAACAAGTACAAGATACAGTACAAATATATGCTGAGCCGTTATTCCGGGAAGACGGTGTGCCGGGAGTGCGGCGGCAGCAGGCTGCGCAAGGATGCCCTGTATGTGAAGGTCGGCGGCAAGAACATCCACGAGCTGCTCAGCATGAATGTCGACGCTCTGCTGGATTTCTTCAGGAACCTTCAGCTTGACGACTATGAGCGGACAGTCGTGTCAAAGGCCGTTTCCGAGATAGTTTCGCGCCTGCAGTATATAAAGGATGTGGGCCTTTCCTATCTGACGCTGAACAGGACTTCCAACACCTTGTCAGGCGGAGAGAGCCAGAGAATCAATCTGGTCACGGCACTCGGGAGTTCTCTTGTCGGGTCGCTGTATATTCTTGACGAGCCGAGCATCGGGCTGCATCCGCGTGATACGGACAGACTTATCGCCGTACTGAAAAAACTCCGCGACATAGGGAACACCGTGGTTGTCGTGGAGCATGACGAGGAGATAATGCGTGCAGCCGACATGTTGATTGACATGGGGCCATACGCCGGCGTCAACGGGGGGAATGTAGTTTTCCAGGGCAGGCTCGACGGCAGTCCCGACGAGGGGACGGTGTCCGGTTCACTGACTCTCCAGTATCTCATGGGCAGGAGACAGCGCTATGTGCGCACAGCCAGGCCATGGACATATTCAATCAAGGTGGAAGGAGCAATGGAACACAATCTGAAGGATGCGGATGTGCGTTTCCCTCTCGGTGTCCTGACCGTGGTGACCGGCGTCAGCGGCAGCGGGAAGTCGTCTCTCGTAGGGGACATCCTCTATCCGGCCTTGTTCCGGCATATCAATCATACCGGTTCTGCTCCGGGTACTTTCAGGGGGCTCTCAGGCAATCTGGACAGGATTGCCCAGGTGGAATATGTGGACCAGAATCCGATAGGAAAGAGTTCCCGCTCCAATGCGGTCACCTATCTCAAGGTATATGATGACATCCGGAAACTGCTTTCCGAACAGCCGTATGCCAGGATGAACGGCTATACTCCGTCGCATTTCTCGTTCAATATGGACGGAGGCCGCTGTCCGGAGTGTCAGGGAGAAGGTTTTGTAAAAATAGGGATGCAGTTCATGGCCGATGTCACCATGGTATGCGAGGCCTGCGGCGGAAGGCGCTTCAAGCCGGATGTACTTGAGGTCAGATACAAAGGGAAGAATATAGATGACATCCTGAATATGAGCGTGGAGGAAGCCATCGGTTTCTTTTCTGTCCAGAACGACCCTACTGCGAAAAGAATTGCGGAAAGACTCAGGCCTCTTGTAGATGTCGGCCTTTCCTACATCAAGCTCGGACAGAGCAGCAGCACATTGAGCGGCGGCGAGAGCCAGAGGATAAAGCTTGCCTATTTCCTTTCAATGAATGAATCTTCCGCAAAAGCCCGTGAGCACCGGATAATGTTCATTTTCGACGAGCCGACTACCGGACTGCATTTCTATGATGTGGAGAAACTCCTGAAGTCATTTGATGAACTTCTTGCCAAGGGGCACTCCATAGTAGTGGTGGAACACAATCCGGATGTAATCCGTGCCGCTGACTGGGTCATAGACCTCGGTCCGGATGCAGGAGATGACGGCGGGCGTGTAGTGTTTGAAGGAACGCCTGAAGACCTCAGGAAGGCTGATACCTATACAGCCAGATATCTGAGGTGATAGCCTCTGCGTTCAGTGCATCGGCATGCGTTTCCTTTTCCAGCGCTTGTGTGACCACAGCCAGTATTCCGGAGCCCTCATTATGGTCTTTTCAAGCATTTTCATGAATTCCCTCGTGTACGGGTCCGGTCCTTTGTCTTCCGGATCCGGTTCAACCGGAAGGAATGTAAGGCGGTAGTGCCCTCTTCCGGTTTTTTCCATCTCAAGATATACGAATCTGGCGTCGACATGATTGCCGATGGTTTCTCCTCCTACTACATACGGCGTATCTTGTCCGAGGAAATCAGTCCAGTGCCTGAATGTTTTCCCTGACGGCCTCTGGTCCGATATGAAGCCGATGACGAAAAGTTGTCCGTTCCTGACAATTTCAATGAGCCTGCGCACAGCCTTTTCCTGGGGTATGCATTCCAGTCCGAATCTTGAGCGGATCTTCAGCATTATCCTGTCCATCACCTCGTCATGCAGGGTCTTGTATACCTGGCCGCCGACAAGCGGTTCCTTGAAATGGTGGATGATGGCCTGCACCCATTCCCAATTGCCGTAATGCCCGAGAAACAGCACTACGGAATGCCCGGACCGGATGATTTCATCGATGAACCCGCCGTTGGTGACTTCAACGCGGCTGTCGATTTCTTTGTCAGAAATGTGCAGGAGTTTGACGGTCTCGACTATGCAGTCGCACAGATGCCTGTAGAATTTCTTTTCAATTCTTCTTGTCTTCTTCCTGTCTTCTTTCCCGAAAATGAGCTCAAGGTTCTGCCTTACGGTCTTTCTTCTGTACCGGACTATATGATATACGATGAAATATGCCACATCGCTGACAATGTACAGCAGGCGCAGAGGCAGCCGTGCCGCAGCTGAAAGCAGATTGACTGCAATGGAATATTTAGTGCTGGTTTTCATTTCAGGGTCTCCTGCCCCTCAAATTCTGTTCCACATCAAGTTTCTGTGATTCTGTCACATATTCACGGGCATGAACTTGAGCCCAAGCCGTTTCTGAAACCATTGCATGAACATTTCCCGTTCAGAATCCGAGGCCTTGTCCATGGCATTGATGCATCCGTAGATGTAGTTCCCTTTTTCAGCTTCGGCAAGCTTCTTTTCCATGTAGCCCTTTTTTCCGGATTTTATGAAAAGTGATTTGCCTTTGTCCGGCTCCGCAATGCATCCTCCTTCTGCCATGGCTCCTATATAGAACAGAGCCTGCGGATTGAATTGCGTCGGTTCCCTGAAGCGGAAACAGGCGTTCTGCCCTATGAGTTCCGGCCTTTCGGAATAAAACCTTTCGTACCAGCTTTTTTTGAGGGGGAGGGGAGAGTGGGGCATCTTCCAGAACCATCTGCTGCCGAGTATGTCGGCTGCATTGAGCATTGCATCCTTGTGCCCGAACGGCTTGTGCCCGTCCTTTTTCGGCTTTATCTTCCTCAGCACTCTTGCAAATGAGGATGAAAATCTTTTCCCGAAGCATATTGCCCTGTCCCCGTCAAACCAGTCCGACGGCTGTATGGGGGACAGAATGAACATGTCATCATTGGAATATACGAAATGTTCACTCAAGTCCGGAATCCTGTACAGCATTGTCTCGATGGACAGGCTGTTGAATGTAGGAAGGAATTCTTCGTATCCTCTGAAAATGGTCTTGTGGTCCACAATCTCCACTTTTGTGCGTGCATGCGGAAAATTCCCGGAAATGAAACCGTCGAGGTCCGGGCGCTGTGAGTCGGTGACAATGAATATTTTTCTCACGAAGGGAGCATATCTGAAGATTGAGCCCACGCAGCAGAAAATCTCTCCTGAAGAAGCGAATCTGGTCTCTCCGCCGATGTCTTCGGACTTGTCCTCCCCGGCTCCGGAGACATATGACCTTCTCTTTGCCTTGTGTGACGGGTCATTCCCGTCCACCCAGGTGATGACGGCATCTATAGGGAAATCGTACATATCCAAACTCTGAAAATATTCCGTAAATATAATTGTTTTGTCTCTAGTCTACAACAATTACAATCATTTCGCTTTGGTTCAGGGGGTATCCTGTGTCCATGTAGAGCAGTCCCGAACCATTCTTCTTGAGGCTGAGGGTGACTCCCTTCCCGTCTTCGTCTATCCTGTAGTCGTATATCCCCCTTTCCCTGTCACTTTCAAGGTAATCGGTTCCAATGTCAAACGGGGCTGACGGAGGAAAGTATTCGCATCTTACATGTATTTCCTCTCCGGTCTTGCCTCTGATAAAATTTCCGGGATAGATTTTCATATAATAAGGTGAAAATTCTACGGAAACTCTGCAGTCAGCCCGGATTCCGCTTCCGTCTGTGGCATGACAGCTGACCGTGCATTCCCCTTCTCCGGCAGCGGTGACTGTCCCGTCCCATGAAACTCTCGCGACTCCCGGGTTGTCCGATTCCCATGCCAGATTCTGCTGTGGGGCATCTTCGGGGTATACAAAAGCACGGAGCGAAGCCGTTTCGTTGCCGTATGTCATAGCAAGACTGTCGTATGAAAGCCTGATGTCAGAAATGAATTTCTGAACCCCGCCGGTGTCTGTCCTCCAGCTGTCCTCTCCCAGTCCGTCATCATATGGCCTTATGCAGAAGCTGTAATGCCTGTTCCTGCGGATGTCGAAGTTCCCGTTGTCTTCACCGAGATAAAATCTGTATATGAGATTCTCTCCGGGCAGAGTGTATGCCTTGTCAGAGAGGTAGTCGGCCTCAATTTCAATATATGAGCATATTTCCGCCATGGGGTCACCTTCTTCAAAGACTTTCATTTCATCTCCTATGTCATCCTCAAGCAGGTCGCCCTGCATGTTCTCAAGCATATATACGCAGATTTCCCCGCTTTTCCCGAATCCTTTGTCGTCATTCAGCGGAGCTACGCCGTCGTCTTCTTTGCTGAATCCCTGCAGAAAGACATCATCATCCTCAGTCACCCTGCTTTCAATGAAAGGTGTCACGGACTTCGGGCAGCCTCCGATCTGCACTTTCCTGACATAGAATTCCACATCTTCTGACAGCTCGCTTCTGTCTATGCTCAACGAAATCTTGCTCATCAGTCTCTTGAGCGGTATGCGGACATTTCCGTCAGACGGGATGGCAATTCCTTCGGCCTGTCCGCTCATCGGCATGCCGATGCTGTAGTCGTCGGGATAGACGAGGTAGTATCTGAATTCCTTCAGTTCCCCTATGCATGATGCACTTATTCTGTAGCCGGAGTTGGCAAATACATATACGGAATATCTTGTCCCCTTAAGCAGGCATGTCTCGCAGACATATCCTTCTTCTGTACGGCTGAACCCTGAAATGTCGGAGTATATGCTTTCTTCAAGCATACCGGCAGAATTGAAGATGAAGATGTTCAGGTCTGTCACTTTATTTTCTTCCGGGTCTGCCGACTTTGATTCGGCCGGGCTGAGGTCCGGCGAGACTATGATTCTTGCCGCAGTCATATGCTCCCGGGCTTCGGCGGCATTTTCCTTCCGGCAGCCGGACAGGATACCTGCAGCAACGGCAAGAACCGCCATCACGGATGCCGCATATAATATCAGAGCCTTAAGTTTCATCAGTTCCATTCCAATGTTTTTATTCTTAAAAGTCTATGATGTCTTCGTCAGCGTTTTCCCAGGGCTCGACAGTCATGTTGACCGCTATCATTGACGGATCGGCCGGTATGTCCGGATTTTCCGTGCCGCTCTGCGTGACAGTCACATCAAATACATACCTGCAGTTCCTGCCTACGCCTGTGCCGTCCCCGCCATGCAGTCCGGGAGCCTTGTTTATGTTTATCGGATAGTAGAAGGTATTGCCGGATATCTTTCCTTCTATCACAAGTCTTGTAAACGGCGAACCTATGCTTTCTTCCCTGCTGCTGTTCGGATAGCAGTAAAGGCATATGTCAGGATAGATCCTGGTGTTCCCGACCCGCGGGCCTATGCTGTCCAGCAGCATTTCCGGATGTCTGATTCTTTCCATGTCACCGGAGGACAGTCCGGACGCATTTATTATTTCTGTCGGCTTGAAGTCCGTGTCCCCGAACAGAGGAACTTCTGCATTGACATTGATCAGATATGCTCTGACATCAGTGAGGCATTCGTCGGCGTATGGCTTTCCGCTGAAGTCGCACCGGATGGAGTTGAGCCGTATTTCAGATAGAAGCGGGGCCATGTCCACCGTACATTCTTTGTCCTGTCCCATGTCGATTCTGCTGCTCCCGCACATGACAGGTCTGCCTGGACTTTCGTCGGCAAAGCTGGACATTGTCTTGAACAGGGCATCGGCGGAATTGACCGCTCTCCATTCGGCTGCATCTTTTCCGGAATTCGCCACCACGACAAGTATTTTCTTCCCCGTCCTGGACGCTGCAGGAATGATGTCTTTCATATCTGCTTCAGTCCTCTGGTATGAGTCGAGCCTCCGCAATGCGTCGTCATTGAATATGAATATGTCAAGTGTTGTCATTCCCATGTCTTCCGGTGTCCCGGATGCATTGAGCGCGATTCCGGATATGGCAGTAGCGTAGTCCGGACTGTCAGGAAAGCCGTGCCTGCATGAAAAAAAGACCGGAAGAAAAATAAGCAAGGCGTATGCAAACAGAATGTTGCGTCTGAAGAAGAAAAATAGATAGAACTTCCGGTCTTTTGTCATATGTCTTCTCGTGTCTTTCATCGCTAATCATGTTTGTGTGTCCTGATTTCTGACGGCAAATCTATGTCAGAATATTTGATGGGTTGTGCGATTTAAAAATAAAAACTTTGAATTTTTCTCTTTTTTGAAATCATTTTCTCTTTTTTTATCTTAGTTTCTCTTTTTTGAAGAAAAATTGTCCTAAATTTGAAAAAGCAGCAGGACATAAGTCCATATTTAGTGTACTTATATTATAATCATATGGCTCTTAAGAAGATATGCGCTTTGACCATGGCAAGGAACGATGAATTCTTCCTGCGCAGATGGGTTTCCTATTATGGAAAGGAGCTTGGCATGGAAAATCTTTATGTGTTTCTGGACGGCAAGGACCAGCCTCTCCCGGACTGGTGCCCCGGAGTCCATGTGACGGCCTGTGAGAAGATTCAGGGAAAGGTTGTGGACCTGGACAGGCGCAGGCTTGAGTTCCTTTCTGACCAGGCCGGGATTCTTTTCTCGGAGTATGATATGGTCATAGGCACGGATGCCGATGAATTCCTCATCGCAGATCCCCGGCTCGGGGTGGGGCTGGCGGAATACCTGAGTGCATCCGGCTGTTCGTCGTCATTGTCGGGCCTGGGAATCGACGTCGGCCAGAACATGTCTTGTGAAGGTGCCATAGATTCTTCGGAGCCGTTTCTGAACCAGCGCAGGTATGCGCTGATCGGCACCAGATATACGAAGCCGTCTGTGATCGCCCGCCCATTGCGATGGGGTTCAGGCTTCCACCGCATCAAGGGACATGACTTCCACATTGCAAAAGGTCTGTATCTCTTTCATTTCGGTTATCTTGACATGAAGAGGATCGAGGAAAGGTTCAATGACAAGGACAGGATAGCCGGAGGGTGGAGCCGTCATCTGGCCAAGCGGGCAAGGACCATCAGGCTCGTCAGCCGGAAAAAGGCCCGGGACTGGGACAAGTGGACTTCGGCGGCCAGGATTTTACAGACATTCATCCGTCCGCCGTATGCATGGAACAAGCCGGCGATGCTAAATATGGAAATAGTGGTGAAGATTCCGGACAGATTCAAGAACATTGTGTGATGCCGGCATATGCCTGTGTATATACCTGTGCATATATTTGTGCATGAAGTTATTTTAAGAAAGTAAGCCAACAGTTAATAATTTTATTCCAGAAAGTCATGAAATTCCTAAGATATTTCAGGAGATTCTCATCTTCCAAGACTCATTTTGTCCCGATATTTGCCCGCCAGGCCAGTTATATCAAGCAGGCCTCATCTGCCCTGACTGCAATGATGAAGACGACCGACCAGTCCGAATGGCGCAGACTGGAGAAGGAAATCAAGATGTGTGAGGTGCAGGGCGATGCCATGCTCACTGAATTCTACGGAGAACTGTATGAAAACATCATTACGCCGATAGGACGCGACCATCTTCAGACCATAGCCATGTATACGGATGATTTTCTTGACAATATCAACGGTTCTGCCAAGTCTGTGCTTCTGTATCTCCCGGCAAAGATCGGCCCGCAGCTTCTTGAACTTGCCCAATACATAGAGTCGGAGGCTGATGCCCTTAAGTCCATAATTTCAATGTTTGGCGACATCAGGACCAATTTCTCCGCCCTGTCCCTCCAGTGTGAAAGAATTTCAGAACTGGAGCATGCCGCAGATGATTCATACGAGGATTTCATAGGTGATATATTCCAGAATGAGAAGAATCCCATTGAACTGATGAAGTACAAGAATATAGCGGAAAATCTCGAGACTACTTCCGATTCTGCCAAGAAAGTCTCTGATCATGTGCGTACAATTCTGCTCAGCTATGCCGAGTGATGCATTTCATCCATGGAGAGATGTGTTTCATCCATGGAGCGATATGTCTTATCCATGAGGAATGATGTATCTGGCCGGGGCATGAATTCCATCGGCGGAATATGGTAAAAAAAGATGGGATGCTGCAGACTCTGCACATCCCATCTTTGATATTGTCCGGTCCGGATTAAGCTCCGAAGTTGTCGTAGAGGATATTCTCCGGCTGTACTCCGAGGCTGTCAAGGAGATTGACTACCGATGCAGACATCATAGGAGGTCCGCACATCAGGTAAAGGCAGTCCTCAGGAGCCTCATGGTTCTTCAGATAAGTCTCATAGAGCACTGTGTGGACGAATCCCGCGGTATATGCAACATGCTTTGCATCTGCCTCCGGGTCCGGCCTGTCAAGGGCAAGATGGAACTTGAAGTTCGGGAATTCCTTTTCAAGCTCATGGTAATCTTCAAGATAGAAGGCTTCCTTGAGGCTGCGGGCTCCGTAGAAGAAGTTCACTTTCCTTGTGGTCTTCTCTGTCTTGAAGAGATGCATGATGTGGCTTCTCATAGGGGCCATACCTGCACCGCCTCCGACGAATATGAGTTCCTGGTCTGCAGGAAGGTTGTCCGGAAGGAAGAACTCTCCGTAAGGACCGGAAATAGTCACCTTGTCTCCCGGCTTGAGAGAGTAGATGTAGGATGAACATACTCCCGGATTTACCGGCAGGAACTTCCTTGTCGCACGGTCAACAGGCGGGGTTGCTATGCGGACATTCAGTTTGATGATGTCACCTTCAGCCGGATAGCAGGCCATGGAGTATGCCCTGAGGGTCGGTTCAGGATTGACCATCTTCAGGTCGAACACGCCCATCTTTTCCCAGTCTTCCCTGTACTCAGGGTCAACGTCAATATTTTTGTAGTCCACTGTGCAGGCAGGTACATCGACCTGGATATATCCTCCTGACCTGAAGTGAAGGTGCTCGCCTTCAGGGAGTTTGACAACAAATTCCTTGATGAAGGTCGCCACATTGTGGTTGGAGACGACTTCACATTCCCATTTCTTTACGCTCAGGGCAGATTCGGAGACAACGATTTTCATGTCTTCCTTGACTTTTACCTGGCATCCGAGTCTCCAGTGGTTGTTGATCTGCTTCCTGTTGAAGAAGCCCACTTCTGTCGGCAGGATTGTTCCGCCGCCTTCAATCACCTGACATTTGCACTGGCCGCAGCTTCCTTTTCCTCCGCAGGCGGAAGACAGGAATATCTTCTGTTCTGCAAGTGTGCTGAGCAATGACGAGCCGGGAGTAACTTCGATTTCCTTCTTGCCGTCGTTGATGCTGATTTTTACTTTACCTGCAGGAGTGAGCCAGATTTTCACGGCCAGGAGCACTGCCACAAGCAATATGGTAATGACCACAATGGTTATTACGCCTGATATTATTGTCGTTAACATTTTTCCCTCCTGTTTTAAAGTTGAATGCCCATGAAAGTCATGAACGAAATAGCCATGAGCCCTACTGTGATGAATGTGATTCCAAGACCCTTGAGGGCATCAGGGACATTTGAGTATGCCATCTTTTCCCTTATTGCAGCGAGGGTTACGATTGCAAGGAACCAGCCGATTCCTGAGCCGAGTGCATATACGGTTGCCTCACCGACATTGACGAAATCCCTCTCCTGCATGAAGAGCGAGCCTCCGAGGATGGCGCAGTTCACTGCGATGAGCGGAAGGAAGATTCCCAGCTGGGAATACAGGGTCGGGGTGAATTTCTCCACCACCATTTCCACTATCTGTGTGATGGCCGCAACCACTGCGATGAAGATTATGAAGCTCAAGAAGCTGAGGTCCACATCCGGAAGTCCTGCCCACGCGAGGGCTCCTGCCTTCAGCACATGCTCATTGAGCAGGTAGTTTATAGGAAGGGTCACGAGAAGCACGAAGATCACTGCAATACCCAAACCGGTAGCTGTCTTCACACTTTTGGATACCGCCAGATATGAGCACATGCCCAGGAAGTAGGCGAATATCATGTTGTCAATGAATATTGACTTTACGAACAAGCTTAAATATTCCATTTCGATTTGAGTTTAGAGTTATTTTTCCTGCAGGTCTTTCTGGATGCTTCTCTGGATCCATACAATCAGTCCGAGGAGGATGAGTGCCATCGGAGGAAGAATCACAAGTCCGTTGTCCATATATCCTGCGTCATAGAATGACTGCGGGATGATGCGGTATCCGAACAATGTGCCTGATCCGAGGAGTTCGCGGAAGAATGCGAGGACAATGAGTATGAGCCCGTAGCCGGCACCGTTGGCCAGACCGTCAAGGAGTGACGGTATCGGCTTGTTGCCAAGAGCAAATGCCTCGATGCGTCCCATCACGATACAGTTGGTGATGATGAGCCCGACATATACGGACAGGGTCTTGCTTATGCTGTATGAGTATGCCTTGAGGAACTGGTCGACAAGGATTACCATGAGGGCAACTACCACGAGCTGCACGATGATTCGTATTCTGTTAGGAATGGAATTCCTTATGATGGATACGACGAAGCTTGAAAGTCCGGTCACGACGATTACGGACAGTGCCATGACGAATGCTCCCTTGAGCTGTACGGTGACTGCCAGGGAAGAGCAGATGCCGAGCACAAGGACAGTCACAGGATTGCCCTTGAATATAGGCTTCAGAAGTACTTCTTTAAAGTTGATGTCTTTCATTGTTTACTCCTCCACTGTTTGAGTTGTTTCTTGATTGGCCTGGCATGCATCGGCCGGGACTTCTTCTGCAGCCTGCATTGTCGTCAGATACGGCTGGTAGTATGTCGCCCATAGATTGATGCCTCTTCCGAGGGCCTGTGAGGTGATGGTGGCTCCGCTGATTGCATCTACACAGGTCGGGTCATCTTCATGCTTTCCCTTTTCGACTGCAAAGACTTTTTCTCCGGTTCCGAAAGCCTTTCCCTGGAATGATGTGTAGAACGGGGCTTCAGCTATCTTGGCGCCCAGTCCCGGAGTTTCTCCCTTGTGGTCGAAGATGGCTCCGACAATGGTCTTTCCGTCTTCAGCGAGTGCGATGTAGCCCCAGATCGGGCCCCAGAGTCCTGCTCCGTAGCAAGGAACGACTGTGACGGCCTTGCCGTTTATGTCGAATACGAATACAGGGAGGTCAAGAGATTCAAGCAGAGCGGCTTTGGAAGCCTCATCCTTGGCATCTGCGATTTTCTTCAGGATGTCGTTCTGCTTCTTCAGGTCTGCAGTGGACGGGACTTTGATGTCACGGACATTTTCCTTGCCCATGTTGAGATGCTCTTTTACATTGCCGAGTCCGTCTACATTGAATGCGTCAGTGATTTTCTCCGCATACATGGCCAGGACATCGGTCGTCTCGTCGATTGTGAGAGCCTCGTCTGACTGTGCGGCGGCGCTGAGCACTTTTGTTATGGTCTCAATCTTGATGTTCTCGTTCTGCTTGTCCTGCAGGCTCATTGCCACGAAGGCAAGGATGGCGGCGACAAGGATGACAAGAACGGTAGAATAGATCACCGTATATGTATTGCCGTTTGTGTTCATACCTATTATATTAAGCGGTTTTGATTTTCTTTGCCCTTCTGTTCATTGATGCCTGTATGACATAGTGGTCAATCAGCGGAGCAAATGTATTCATCAGAAGGATTGCCAGCATCATGCCTTCAGGGTAACCCGGATTGAACATTCTGACTGTCACGGCAAGTGCTCCCACCAGGAATCCGTAGATCCATTTTCCTGTCTCGGTCTGGGCGGAAGTCACAGGGTCAGTGGCCATGAATACAGTTCCGAATGCGAAACCTCCCATAAGCAGCTGATAGTAGCCCGGAAGGTCAGTCACGCCGACTGCCTGTCCGAGGTAACCTATCGCAAGGCCTCCGACTACTGAAGACAGCATGATTTTCCAGCTGGCGACACCGGTCCAGATGAGTATGACCGCACCGATGAGGATGGCTATTACG
>JADIMJ010000024.1 GCA_017694835.1 Candidatus Cryptobacteroides gallistercoris | reverse complement strand
ATCCGGACATTCATCCGCGCCGGCAGCAGAGGGCTGAGCCTCAGGGAGCTCGGATACAGATGGGAAAGCCGCTTCGGGACCCCATATGCCAGAAGGACATTCAACAACCACAGGGAGGCGGTTGAAGAAATCTTCAATGTAAGCATAGAGTGCGACAAATCCTCCAACAGATATTTCATCAGATACCCGGACGATGTGGCAGACGGAGACGCATCATCGGCATGGCTGATCAACACATTCACAGTCAACAGCATCCTCACGACGGGAAAAGAAAGGCTCAGCGGCAGGGTCTCCGTCGAGGACATCCCGTCAGGACACAGGTGGCTGGCGGGGACGATGGACGCCATGATTGAAAACAGGGAAATTGAAATCAGCTACCGCAAATACACCGGAAGCGGAATATCGGAATACACTTTGAGGCCATACGCGGTCAAGGAAAACGCCAGGCGATGGTATATTGTCGCATTCTGCGTGGAAAGGGAGCAGATGAGGGTATTCGGGATGGACAGAATTCTGGAAATGAACCCGACGGACAGGCATTTTTCCATGCCGCGGGATTTTGACGTGGAGGCCCTGTTCCACACGAGCTTCGGAGTCTATCTCACTGACAGGAAACCGGAGACAATCATATTCAGGGCCGCCGGCAATGAAGCCAAATACATCAGGGACCTTCCTCTCCATCAGAGCCAGAAACTGATTTCCGAAGACGGCGATTCGGCCATATTTTCTATATTTGCAAGTCCGAACGAAAGCCTTGTCATGGAACTCTTCAGGCTCAGCCCGAGGATTGAAGTTCTGTCTCCGGACAGCCTCAGGAAAGAAATCGGGGCAAGGGCGGCACAGACTGTGGAATTATACAGTGAATAGAATGTGAATCATACAGTTGACGACAATGAAACAAAAGCACAAGGCCGCCGCAGGAGCCGGCTCTTTAATTCTCCTGCTGATAATAATCCTTGCCTCCATCGACAGGGAAAGCGGATTCACGGAAAAAATGACCAATGACATGAAAGACTCCAGTACACCGGAATACATCGGGAAGCCAGAAGCTGAAGTTTCGGAAGGAAAAATGACTCCTGAGATTCTGCTCTCTCTGGGAAGGCTGTCCGACCCCCAGGTCTCCCCTGACGGGACAAAAATCCTGTTCGGCATCTCATACACCTCCATTGCGGAAAACAGGTCATGCAACAACCTTTATATATGCAATGCCGACGGCAGCGGGCTGCAGCAGCTGACGCACTCAGGCAAAAGCATCAGCAATGCCAGATGGTATGCCGGAGGAAACGAGCTGATGTATCTTCTTGACGGACAGATATGGCTTGCAAAAATCAAAGGGAAAGACGGCAGCCTCAGGCTCGCGACGGACAAGGCCATAAGGCTCAGCGATATTCCGGAAGGCATCAGTGAGTTCAAGCTCTCGCCCGACGGTTCCATGGTGATGTATGTCAGCACAGTGCAGAGTGCCCTGAAAAAACCTTCAGACCTCTATCCCGACATAGACAAGTCATCCGCCATCTCGGCCGATGACCTCATGTACAGGCACTGGGACCATTGGGTGGGAAGTGTGCCGCATACCTTCATATGCAGCATTGTCACGGGCAAGGACGGCAAGGCCGGGAAGAAATCGGAAAACTGCATCAGCCCGGAAAGGGCTGTCGACCTTCTTGCCGCCGAAAAAGAATTGTACGAGCTCCCGACAGAGCCTTTCAGCGGCATAGAGCAATTGTGCTGGAGCCCTGACGGGAAATACATCGCCTACTCATGCCGCAAGCTCACGGGGAAAAAGTACGCATTCTCCACAAATACGGAAATCTATCTCTACGATGTCGCCTCCGGCAAATCCACAGTCATAGACATGAAGGGAGGATACGACACCAATCCCGTATGGTCCCCTGACGGACGCACACTATGCTGGATCAGCATGGAAAGGGACGGCTATGAGGCAGACAGGCAGAGACTGATGGCAGCGGACATAGTATCTTCATCCCGGACCGGAGAGGCTCAGGACACAGGGGCAGGGATAAAGGCGGTGAACATCAGGGAACTCACCGCAGGCTTCAAGTACAATGCGGCAGGGCCCGTATGGAGCCCTGATTCCAGATACATTTATTTCAATGCTCTGGCTGAAGGCATCCAGGGAATATTCCGCGCATCTGCCGCCGGAGCCGGGGAAAACTCCGGGATTGAAAGGATAACAGGAGAAGACCTGTGGTATGACTTCGGGGCGCCGTTCCACATTTTCTGCAAGAACGGGCAGACAGTGCTGCTTGCCGATTACTGCAGCATGGATTTCCCGACTGAACTGGCAGAAATCACCATCGGGAAAGAACCGGACGAAGAAGCAGAGGTCAGACATTGCACCGTCCTGAAATCCGAATGCGCCAAAATCGGGACTCCGGTCAGCGTCCGGCAGCTGACATCAGTAAATTCCGGGCTGCTTGCCGAACTTGATGAAGTCAGCACAGAGGCGCGCTACATCAGGACGGTCGACGGGAAGGACATGCTCACCTGGGTCCTTTATCCTCCTCATTTTGACCCGGAGAAGAAATATCCTGCCATCCTGATATGTCTCGGAGGGCCCCAGGGCACGCTCAGCCAGGGATGGTCATACAGATGGAACTATCGCCTCATGGCCGCACAGGGATACATAACCATACTTCCGAACCGGCGTGGCACGACAGCCTTCGGACAGGAATGGACAGAACAGATATCCGGAGACTACAGCGGACTCAACATCCAGGACTACCTTTCTGCTGCCAAAGAACTCAGGAAAGAGCCGTATGTCGGGAAAATGGCGGCATGCGGGGCAAGCTACGGAGGCTATTCGGTATACTATCTTGCCGGAGTCCACGACAATACCTTCGATGCATTCGTGGCACACGCCGGCATATTCAACGAGGAACACATGTACATGACCACAGAAGAAATGTGGTTCGCGAACTGGGACAACGGCGGTCTGCATGAATATGAGGCAGACCCGCGTGTCGGCACGCCGGAATGTCCGGTCGGTCCCGCAGGCGACGGCGAGACATTCGGAGGCATCCGCCAGGGAGGGTCACCGTGGAGCAATGCTCCGAAGGCCGTCCGTCATTACGCCCGCTCGCCTCACAAGCTCGTCACCAGGTGGGACACCCCTATCCTCGTGACCCACGGGGGAATGGACTTCAGAGTGCCGGTCGACGAGGGGATGGCGGCCTACAATGCGGCCCAGCTGATGGGTGTCCCGTCCCGGCTGATAGTCTTCCCTGACGAGAACCACTGGATACTCAAGCCCCAGAATGCACTTTACTGGCACAGGGAATATTTCCGCTGGCTCGACAGATGGTGCAGATAATCCCTTTGTCCACCGGGCGCGGTTCTGCGGGGTTTTCGCGCCCGTCGGCATTTTCAAAATGCCATCAGCCACACTTTCGCGGGAAAATCACGGCCGTCGGACACCATTTTACATATCCACCGGCCGTGCCTCAAGAAATGAACAGCCTCCGCGCCAAAATGTCTTTGGATTTTCCGTTGATGCTGTTTTTGTCCACATTACCACCAATTATACCCCATCCGGCGTAATCCAAACAAAAAGGATGACCCTTAAAGTCCAGGACTTTAAGGGTCATCCTCATCAGGTACTCCCGTGCGGAATCGAACCGCAACCGTCGGAACCGGAATCCGAAATTCTATCCATTAAACTACGGGAGCATTTCGTATGTTTTGCCCCGGCGACAGGCATTATCCCGGCCGAGGGACTGCAAATATAGCAATTTTTTCAGAGTCTATTGATTTTTTTGTATTTTTGTCATGATGTGTCTGACGATTCTTTCGGCAGATATGTCAGATGCCCCTTAAGTTGGTCAATATAAATTTTATTTAGTTGGTCCATAAAAATTTATTAATACAATTGAAATGAAAAAAGCTTATGTATTCCCTGGCCAGGGCTCTCAGTTCCCGGGCATGGCGAAAGACCTCTATGAGTCAAATGCCACAGCAAAGGAGATGCTTGAAAAAGCAAACGAAATCCTCGGATTCAGAATCACTGACATAATGTTCAACGGCACTCCGGAAGAACTCAAGGCAACCAAAGTCACCCAGCCTGCCGTTTTCCTTCATTCGACAGTTCTTGCAAAGTGTTATGACGGTTTCCGTCCTGACATGGTGGCAGGACACTCGCTCGGAGAATTCTCCGCTCTTGCAGCAGCAGGGGCAATGGATTTCGAGGATGCACTCAAGCTCGTGTCCATCAGGGCAATGGCAATGCAGAAAGCATGTGAGATCAAGCCATCCACAATGGCTGCCATCATTGCACTTCCGACCGAGACAGTGGAGAATCTCTGCAAGGAATGCACAAGCGGCACCGTAGTACCTGCCAACTACAACTGTGACGGACAAATCGTCATCTCAGGAGAAGTGGAGGCAGTCAATGAGGCTTGCGAGAAAATGAAGGCTGCCGGAGCAAAGAGAGCGCTCGTCCTTCAGGTCGGAGGAGCTTTCCACTCCCCTCTCATGGAACCTGCCCGCGAAGAGCTCGCCAAGGCTATTGAGACAACAACATTCAAGACTCCGGTCTGCCCTGTATACCAGAATGTGACGGCTCTTCCGTCGACTGACCCGGATACAATCAAGAAGAACCTTCTCGCACAGCTGACTTCACCTGTAAAGTGGACACAGACTGTGAAAAACATGATTGCCGACGGTGCCGGATACTTCATGGAAATCGGACCGGGCAATGTGCTTCAGGGACTTGTCAAGAAAATTGCCGGGACTGAAGTTACAATCGAGGGAATCACCACTCTCTGACGGTATCTCACCGTCAGAAGCAGACATCTGCATAAAAGTGGCCCAAAAGGGTACTTCCACCTTTTGGGCCACTTTCATTTTCATACAGGCAGATGTAATGTTCTGCGGCGCCGGAGGTTGAAATATTTCACGAATACAAGTCTCTTTTACAAAAATTTTAATTAGATTTGCATAATGAACATTATCGTGAACGAACACGGAAAAACTGAAACTACATAAACATTAACGATTATGGCAAACGAAAAAAAATTCATCACTTGTGACGGTAACTATGCAGCCGCCCACATGGCTTATCTTTTCAGTGAGCATGCTGCCATCTACCCGATCACCCCGTCATCGACAATGGCAGAATATGTCGACGAATGGGCAGCCCAGGGGAAAAAGAATCTCTTCGGCGAGGTAGTGAAAGTTACCGAAATGCAAAGTGAAGGAGGTGCAGCCGGTGCAGTGCACGGTTCTCTCCAGGCAGGAACCCTCACCACCACATTCACGGCATCACAGGGCCTGCTTCTCATGATTCCGAACATGTACAAGATTGCAGGAGAACTCCTCCCTACCGTATTCCATGTTTCGGCCCGCGCCCTTGCTTCCCACGCTCTCTCAATCTTCGGAGACCATCAGGACGTGATGGCATGCCGCCAGACCGGATTCGCAATGCTTGCATCCGCCTCCGTACAGGAAGCACTCGACATGGCAGCAGTAGCCCATCTTTCAGCAATCAAGTCAAGCGTTCCGTTCCTCCACTTCTTCGACGGATTCCGCACTTCACACGAAATACAGAAAATCGAGCTCATCGACGAGAATGTGCTTAAGGAAATGATCAGCACCAAATCCCTCGCAAGATTCAGGGAAAGGGCGCTCAATCCTGATGCACCTGTCACAAGAGGCACGGCACAGAACGGGGACGTATATTTCCAGGCCCGTGAGGCTTGCAACCAGTATTATGATGCCGTTCCTGACATCGTCGCAAGATACATGGGCGAAATCAGCGAGGCTACAGGAAGGAACTACCGTCCGTTCGACTACTACGGTGCTCCGGATGCAGAGAACATCATCGTTGCCATGGGCTCTGTCACCGAGACCATCAAGGAGACAATCGACCACCTCGCAAGCCAGGGCAAAAAATACGGTCTCATGATTGTCCGCCTCTACAGGCCGTTCTCAGCAAAATATTTCATGAAGGTTCTTCCGTCGACAGTGAAGAGAATCGCGGTCCTCGACAGGACCAAGGAACCGGGAGCACTCGGAGAGCCGCTCTTCCTCGACATCAAGGCTCTGTTCCAGGGCAAGGAGAACGCCCCTATGATAATCGGCGGCCGCTACGGACTCTCATCAAAGGACACCTCACCAGCACAGATTGTCGCCGTATACGAGAATCTTGAGATGGCCGAGCCTAAGGACGGGTTCACAATCGGCATCGTGGATGACGTCACATTCAAGTCTCTCCCTGTCAAGGAAGAAATAAGCATCGTGAAGCCCGGCACAACAGAGTGCAAGTTCTACGGACTCGGTTCAGACGGTACTGTCGGAGCCAACAAGAACACCATCAAGATCATCGGCGACCACACCCAGAAATACTGCCAGGGATACTTCGACTATGACTCCAAGAAGTCCGGCGGATATACCTGCTCTCACCTCAGGTTCGGAGACGCCCCTATCAAGGCCCCTTACCTTGTATCCACCCCTGACTTCGTCGCATGCCATGTCCCTTCATATCTCCACAAATATGATGTGCTCAAGGGCATCAAGCAGAACGGGACCCTCCTTCTCAACAGTCTGTGGGATGAGGAAGAGACCCTCAGGAGAATCCCGGACAATGTAAAGGCCGTCATCGGAAAGAAGAACATCTCCCTCTATATCATCAACGCCACCAAGATTGCCGCTGAAATCGGTCTCGGAGGAAGGACAAACACCATCCTCCAGTCAGCATTCTTCAAGATCACAGGCATCATTCCTTACGAGGACGCAGTGACATACATGAAGAA
>JADIMJ010000023.1 GCA_017694835.1 Candidatus Cryptobacteroides gallistercoris | reverse complement strand
ATGCATTTTTCAGTGCACGGTAATTGTCCCGCGCCAGAGGCCAGACAGAGAGCTGGTCATTGGTAAAATTGTCCAACTGCTTCTTTTTCACTTCGCCTGTCTTTTGTTCAATTTTATCCTCGCCTCGATTTCCCATGTCCTGAGCCTGTCCTTATAGAGATTGTTCGCGTTGACGGAGGCAATGTCCAGGGCAGCATCTGAATTGCCTTCCCACCTGCGGCAGAAATAAAGCACTTCCCAGACTCTTCCGATCCTGTATTCCCTGCTGATTCTCAGCCCCATGGCATAGTCTTCTCCATAGCTCACGTCCGGGAAGCGGCATTTGCGCAGCAAAGCCGTCCTGAATGCCCTCGGAGCCCCCAGTCCATTTATGCGGAGAGCATTGTTGTGTCCGTTTGCATCAGTCCATTCCCTGTGGTCTATTACTCCCGGAGGTATCGGATTCATGGCAAAGTCCGTCATGAGATATGAGCCTATGACCATGGAACAATTCTGGCTGCTGAAGGCCTCCTCTATCTTCTCGAGTGTGTCTGGCCCCGAATATATGTCGTCACTGTCAAGCTGTACGGCGAATTCCCCGCACCTCGGGTCTGCCGCAGCCAGATTCCAGCATCCGCCAATGCCCAGGTCATGCCTTTCCGGGACCAGATGTATCAGACCGGGGGCAGGCATGGTGCCGTCCCCTTCCGGCAGTGCGGAGAGATGAGAATATTTCCTCACAAGTTCTTCAAGGAGTTCCGAAGTTCCGTCAGACGAATGGTTGTCCACCACAATCACATTGTAGCTGAACCGGCATTTCTGCGACATAGCGCTCGCTACGGCATCGGCAATGGTCCGCACCCTGTTGTAGACGGGTATGACCACGGAAACTTTCACGGGAAAGCCGGCTCCGGGCCTTTCTCCGCCACCGTCGCCCGGATCCCGGGCCGGAGCTGCCATCTTAAGGGAATCCGGAGAAATGTATGCCCCGATACGCCGCAGATATGCAGTGCATATTTTTTCCATTTCAGCCTGGACATCCCGGTTCTTCGGATCCACATAGTCAAACTGTTTCTCGCCGCTCTTCCTCAGGTCATACGGTCTGTCGGCATAGAGAAATTCATTCACATGCACAATCCTGTCCATCCTCAGGCGGAGATCATACAGGGCACCATAGCTGTATTCATCATCCGACGAAAGCACCGCCCGCCTGAAAGAAGCAGTACGGAACACCAGCACCGGGCCGAAGTCAAAGTCATCCCTCAAGGACCCTTTCTGGCAGTCGATGAGAGGATGCCCCGTCCTCCTGAATCCGCCTTCCCCGTCAGGAATAATGTCGTAATGGTCCGAATACAGCATATCGGCCCCCGTATCCGAAGCCACGGAGATGAACCTGTCAAGGGCATACTGTCCCATTTCCACAGGGACAGCCCTGGTGTACAGCAGAATAAATTGTGATGAGGCCGACTCTGCGATTTTCCTGAGTACGGCTGTATTTCTGAAGGATTCACCTGCCAGAACAGTCATGCCGGCAAAGGCATCGCTGCTGCGGAAAGAACCGGATACAGACGACAGTTCTTCGTCTGACATTTCCGGAATAAAACATTCTATATTGTCCATTTTTCTAAAGAAGTGCGTACAGACGGTCTTTTATCCGCTGATACTCTCCTTCAAAGTTAGGTGTAAAGAGCGATTTTCCCAAATTTTCAATTATCTCATCCGAAGACCAGCCTTTTATTTCATCCACTTCGTCCTTGTCAGGAGAAAGGCTGTAGCTTCCGACGGCAGCGAACACATTGACCATCTCCTTCTCGATATCCGACTCGAATTCGTAGGAACACAGCCAGACAGGATTGAATTCCCTGAGGCCCAGTTCCTCCGAAGCTTCACGGAAAAGGGCTTCCGTTATGCTTTCTCCATAGTCGACATGCCCTCCGACGGCAGTGTCCCATCTTCCGGGCTGGATGTCCTTTTTCTTTGAGCGTTTCTGCAGATAAAGCCTTCCGTAGCGGTCAATGATGTGGAGATGCACCACGGGGTGAAGAGGCTTTGCCCCAGAATGGCAATAGGTCCGGGCTGCCCTCCCGACCACCATCCCGTTCGGAAGAATCACAGGAAAGAATTCCCGTCTGCCGGGAATCTGTCCGGAAAGTCTCGTTTCCGCTGTCGAGACATCCGGCGCCGGTATTTCCGGAGCCGTTTCGGCCGGATATATCAGTTCAAACATATTGTACAAGCATGCATGCGCCTATGAGCGCCATTACCACAAATATCAGGGCACTGATTGTCTGCGCCGGGGGCTTGCAGGGCCCGCCGAAGGACAAGGCTGCCTCCCTTGAGAAAATGAACATTGCAGGAAGGCAGGAGACGACCAGAAGAAGGTCTTCCGGTATATTGAAGATCATTATTTTCGACACGGCTATGACAGACCAGTGGAATATGAATATCAGAGCGAAGAAATTTATCCGGCTGTTGAATGTCATCAGTACGCCGAGCATATACAGGGCCACCGCACTCGGAATCACAGGAGTGGTCATGCAGGGAAATTCAAGTCCCCGCGCCAGCGAAATCAGAGGATAGCACAGCGGAAGCATGAGCATGACAATGCCCCAGGGGCGGTATTTCCCTGATTTACTGAATGACGAGAAATGCGTCACGAGGTCATACACCCAGGCAGCCGCCATCATGCACCAGAAAATCGTCAGCACAAAAGAATATTCTCTTCCGCTGCCGAATTTCATGTAGTAGACAAAGGCTATCCAGAGGGAGACAGCCACCATATACACTTTCATGGCAACTTTTGCCCAGGTGCAGGGACGGAAAAGCAGAATCAGCGTCAGGACTGATGCCGCCGCCATGAATGCCAGTTGAAAAGGCCATGTAGCCGCATTATATGCGGACATTGAATTCCAGAGAGCTTCCATAGGCGCTAAATGTATCGTGACCCCCTTGTCATGGAATTGGCCCTTTCCCTGAGCAGGAACACCGGCAATGTGGCACCGACTGCCAGCATGAATATGACGCTGAATGACACTGCTGCATTGAAAATCATGGTCTGCAGGTATTCACTGCCCTGAGTGGGAGAAGATATTTCCTGAAGGAACATTATGAGGGAAAATACCGTCTTGTATGCATAGGTCCCGGGGACCATGGGAAGAAGAGCCGGAATATAGAGTACCGTCATCGGGCAGAAGACCTTCTTGCCGGCCCATACGCTGCCTGCTCCTATTATAAAAGCCGCGACGAATGATGCCGAAGCTATGTCAACATCGAGAAATGTCATCAGACAATACCTTTCCGCATGCCCCGCCGCAGCAAGCAGGGCAATGAACTTGAACGCACGCGCAGGAGGATCGGAAATCGAGCCGAACCCCATTGCAGCCACGGCAGCGAACAGCCCGTCGGATATTATGTCAACAGCAATCATAGCAAACTGTCTTTTACAAGCATAAGTGTCCCGGACATGCCTATGGCGATACAAATGATGAGCATCAGCGCATTGACGAGGCGGCTGATTCCGATCTGGATGTGCCCGTCAGTGATGTCTATGACTCCGTTTATGAGGGGAACTCCGGGCACGAGATAGAGGACACTTGTAGCCAGGGCTATTTCCGCCGAGGCAAGGCCCAGAGTCAATGCCGTGGAGGCACAGAGGGATGCGACAAAGGCGGAAATCACTATCACAAGATAGTGATTGACATGGCGGCGGGTGAGATGCTGGCGGGTAAAGAACCCTATCATCGTCGCGCCGAATGTCACCAGCATCGCCCAGATGTCTCCCCCGAAAAGCCTGCAGAACGAAGCATTTGCCAGAGATGCCATGAACAGCACGAAGACAGGGTTCATCTTCGGCTTCGAGACCAGTTCATCGAACTTGGCGCGGACTTCATCAAGGGTCATTTTCCTGTCGTATGCAGCCCAGCTCAGAGCACTGAGGTCGGCATTCCATTCAAAGCTTATCGGAAATACCGGGACATCAAGGACCCTTGTGTCCTTAAGAGACGCTTCCCTGTCCTTTACCGTCAGGGTCGCCGTCTTCTGGGATGTATGGATGCTGACATCCACCCCCAGGGCATCACCGATACGCTTGCTGTTGCGCACGACCCGTGAAGTATGGACGCCTGCCCCCAGCATATACGAAAGATAGCGGGCTATGAAATCCGCTATCTCCACAACATTTCTCTGTTCCATGATTCTGCCGCTAAGCCACAGCTATCAGAATGAGTATCTGCGCCATGAGTACCCTCATGAACATGGACAGAGGATATACCGTGGCATAGCTCACTGAAGTATAGTCTGTCCCGTAGGCATTCTGGGCAAAGGCAAGCACAGGAGGATTGGTGCAGCTTCCCGAGACAAGTCCGCAGATCTGATAGAAATTCAGTTTGAACACGAGCCTGCCGAGTATTGCCACCAATGCTGTCGGTATCAATGTGATGAGCGCACCGTAGAGAATCCACCAGTAGCCGCCGTTGACAATGGAACTGACAAAATTCTCTCCGGCTCCCAGACCGACTGCGGCAAGGAATATGGAAATACCTATTTCCCTGAGCATCAGGTTTGCGCTCATGGTTGTATAAGTCGTAATCTTCAGCTTCGGACCGAAATATCCGAGAAGAATCGCTATGATGAGAGGGCCGCCGGCAAGGCCGAATTTGATTGCCTGAGGGATGCCCGGTATGGCGATTGGAATAGAGCCGAAAAGGACTCCGAGAGCTATTCCGAAGAATATCGGAATAAGGTTCGGATGATTGAGCCCGGCACGTGAATTGCCGACGAACTTGGCCACATTGTTGATGTCTTTCTCATGTCCCACGACAAGCAGGCTGTCGCCCATCTGGACTATAAGGTCAGGATTGGCCACGAGGTCAATGCCTCCGCGGGTCACCCTTGTGATGCTGACCCCATAGGTCGTCCTTATCTTCAGCTCCTTGAGTCTCTTTCCTGTCATTGATGTCCTGGTGATGGTAAGCTTTCTCACTTCCATCGATGCATCAATCTTGTCCCAGGCTTCCTTCGGCATGTCAATCTGCTCCCCGAAAAGCATTGTGACTGCATCCACTGAACTCTGGGCAGTGACGACAAGCACGTCATCATTCTCATGGAGGACCGTTGAGGCGACAGGCACGGTAACCGCCCCGTCGCGGTATATCCTTGATATGATGAATTTGTTCTCGATGGCATGGCTGGCCTCAAGGATAGTCTTGCCGAACACGGCCGGATTCTTTATGCTGAATGCCAGCCTCTGCGGAGAATCCATCCCTGTCTCATGGCTGTTCATCTCGTTCTCCTCTTTCTTGAGGTCAATCTTGAAGATTGCCTTGGTCAGCATGAGCACCAATATGACACCGAGCACACCTATCGGATATGCAACGGCATAGCCGGAAGCAAGGGACGACGCCACATCAGGCGTATTCATTTCATGGAGGAAAGAACCGGCAGTCGCGTCAAGATAAGTCTGCTGCGCAGCTCCGAGGCCCGGAGTATTGGTGACGGCACCGGACATGACGCCGGTCAATGTCACCAGATTCTCATTGGTAACAAGATGTATCGCATAAGTTGTCACGACTCCGATGAGGACGAGGGCAACTGCAAGCATATTGAGCTTCAGTCCCCCGCTCTTGAACGAATGGAAGAAACCCGGTCCGACCTGAAGTCCGATTGAGAACACAAACAGGATAAGCCCGAATTCCTTGAGAAAATGCAGAAGGGATGAATCCGCACGGAATCCGAAATGGCTCAGGAGAATTCCCACGAAAAGAATCCAGGTGGACCCGAGGGACACACCCTTTACCCTGATTTTTCCGAGCAGCAGACCGGAGGCTATCACAAAAGCCAGAAGCATTATCGAATGCCCGGTTCCCTGACCAAAAAACAATTCTTTCATATATTTTACAATTTATTTCTGAAATACCAGTTCTGCGCAGAAAGCAGGCTTCCCTCCCGTCCTGCCCTCTACAGTGAAGCGGACCATTTCCCCTTCTTCACGGCGTAGCCTGTACAATTCGACGGCGTCTCCCGGACGGGTCTCATGATTGAAATTGATGCTGAACTCATGAAGAGGCTTTGACGATGTCATGTCATACCCAAGGGCGTCCATTGCCCATACAAGATACATTGCATTGTTGGCATGACCGTTCAGATCCACATCGGAATAGGAAACCACATGGGTGCCGGCATATTCCGGCTCGGCCCCGCGGGGCATCTGCACCTTTCCGCAAGGCGTCTCCACAGCATTTTCAAGACATATGCTGCCGTCGCTCTCTATGTCAAGTCCACGCAGAATCCGTCTTGTGTCAATATCTATCACCAGCCACGAAGTCGTCGCCACGACAAGGTCATTCCCGTCCTGGTCCGACATTCTGAAATCCCTGAGATAAAACATCATTGCCGGTCCCTTGTGCCATGTCTCGAAATTCACTTTCTCCCTCCAGTGCGGATGACGGAGGAATCTTACATGCATCCTGGACAGCACCCAAAGAGCCTTGGTCCGCGACAAATCGTCATATCCGAAACCAAGCACATCAGCATGGAGATTTGCCGCCTCCTGCGCCAGATCCATGAAGGAAGCCGGCTTCAGAAGCATGGCGGCATCCGTCTGATAACAAGGAACCGTTATTTTCTGAGAATACCTGTTGCTCATGTCACAATTTTCAAAGCCCCGCAATTTGACAAAATGCCGGCATCCCGGCAAACCGCCGGCAAAAGTAACACTTAATTTCTATCTAAACAAACTATTGTCCCCCATACTTCAACACCTCGAGTTCCTCCGCATCATAAAGTATGGAGTTGATGAAATCCGGGCAAATATATGCAATAAGCAGATATGCAGCAAGCAGCAGCACCGCAGCACCGACGGCAGCCAGTACCGCCACCATGACTATTTTCCCTGCGCTGCGCTTCTTCCCGCCGGCAGAATCACCGCCCCGGTCCGGTCCGCCCTGCAGCGGCAACTGGTCCTTGCAGGCAATTTCATCATCAGCCCCGGCATATTCAGATGCGTCTGCTGATTCAGGCGCTTCTGTTTCCATGACTTCTGCCGTCATGGCTGTCTCCTCAACCTGCGCAACCTCATCTGTTCCGGCCGATGAATCTGCCTCAGGCCGTTCCGGAAACTCTGCCTCAGACTGTTCCCGGGATTCGGCCTCGCCGACAAGATTGTCCGGTACAGACAATTCCGTCACGGACAGTATAGATTCATTGCGTTCCTCTGAAGAAGCATCACAGGATGAGATATTCTCCGAAGAAGCATCACAGGA
This sequence comes from Candidatus Cryptobacteroides gallistercoris, assembly GCA_017694835.1. Lineage (GTDB taxonomy): Bacteria > Bacteroidota > Bacteroidia > Bacteroidales > UBA932 > Cryptobacteroides > Cryptobacteroides gallistercoris. Next base: position 682 of record JADIMJ010000023.1, on the reverse strand, counting down.
AAGAACCTCATCCGAACAGATATCGTCTGAAGAAACATCATCTGAAGAGACTTCGCCGGAAGAAACATCATCTGATGAGTCTTCGCCGGAAGAGGATATATCCGAAGCCGGAGGTATGTCAGAAGATTCAGAACCGTCCGAAGGTGCAGAACAATCCGAAGGTACGGAGCTGTCCGGGGGGTCATTCATAAGCGACTTCAGTTCACCTGCCGCCGTGGCAAAATTCTCTCTGGTAGCCACATGTGTCTTTAGAGATACAGGTTCAAGTCCGAAGCCCTCGGGAAATATCTCCAGGTCTTCATCTGCGACAAAAAAGAAATTGTTTTCCTTCGTCGCCCTCATCCTTCCAAGTCCCGGAAATACAATATTCTTCTTGACTTCAAGAATGCTCTTGAGCTCGGATATGAAATCCTTCAGAATTCTCGCGGCAACACCGGATTCGATTCCGTTGGCTTCGGCATAAAAATCCACAAGAAGATTGTCTTCCCGGACATTTGTTCTGAACGACAGCCTCCTGTAGGGAGGATTTATAGTATATCCTCTGTCAGAAAACACTGAAGGAACCACTTCCGCCACAAAAGACCCCATCCCGGGCAGACAAACCTTGTCATTGTCCAGAATCAATTCCTTTACCATCTTTGACAGAAGATCTATATCCATAACAAGAAAATTTTATCCGAAT
>JADIMJ010000022.1 GCA_017694835.1 Candidatus Cryptobacteroides gallistercoris | reverse complement strand
TGCTGCAATGCCGGACATTTTGATGTCGAGGTGGATGTCAGGGGCCTTGCCTCAATCGCAAAGGAAATCAAGCCTGCCCGCAGGAATATCACCGGCTATCTCCTTGACAACGGCAACAGGATTTATATCCTTGCCGAGGGCCGTCTGGTCAACCTTGCCGCAGGAGACGGTCATCCGGCAGAAATCATGGACATGTCATTTGCCATCCAGGCCCTGAGCGCACGATATCTCGTGCAGAACAGGGACAAGATAGCAAGGGAGCCGCATAAGATGCTCAATGATGTGCCGCGCAGCATAGACGAGGAAGTCGCAAGGCGGAAGCTCGCCTACTGGGGCTGCGAAATAGATGTCCTTACTTCGGAGCAGAGGAAATATCTCTACGGAGAGGAATAATGTCCGATGTTCCTCTTGCGGATGAGGGCCTCGAGGAAATAGTAGTCAGCATAGTTGAGAGGGACATCTATGCTGTTGCCGTGGGGTATGCTCCCCACCGAATGCATCAGGATGAAGCCTCCGTTGGTTCCCTGGGCCGCCCTGTATGCAGGTGTTGAAAGGGAACAGATGATTTTGTCTGCCTTTTCCCTGTATATGTCCTTGCCGGTGTGCCCATACAGTTCGTACAGTCCGGAAGCGATGATGGCTGCCGAAGAGGCGTCCCTCGGCTCGTCAGGAATGTCCGGGGCATTGAAATCCCAGTAAGGCACAAGGTCTTCCGGCATATTCGGATGAGACAGGATGAATCCGGCCACATTCTCGGCTGCATCCAGATATTTCTTGTCCGCAGTGCAGCGGTATACCGCCGTGAATCCGTAGAGCGCCCATGCCTGTCCCCTTGACCATGCAGATTCGTCCGCATAGCCCTGTGCGGTGCATTTTTTGAGCACTTCACCTGTTTCCGGGTCGTAGTCCACCACATGATAGCTGCTCCAGTCAGGCCTGAAATGATTTTTCAGCGTCTTGTCGGCATGGCTTGTCGCAATCCCGGCGAATGTCGGGTCCCCGCTGAATTCCGTCGCCTTGAAAAGAATCTCAAGGTTCATCATATTGTCTATGATGACGGGGCATTTCCATCCTCTTTCAGACTGCCATCCCCCGTCCACATTCCATGACTGGAGTATCCCGGCGGCAGGCCGGAATCTTGTCGACAGGGATTTCGCCGCATTGATGCATACATCCTTGTAGCCATCGATATTCTTGAGTCTGAGTCCGTTGCCGTAACTGTCATATATCATGAACCCGACATCATGGTGCAATGTGAGGTATTGTATGTCCTCAAGGGCTTCCGTGTGCTTTCTTGCGTGTTCTGCCCAGAATTCGTCTCCTGTGAGCTCATACATGTACCAGAGAGTCCCGGCGAAAAATCCGCTCGCCCAGTCCGATGCCGGCACGAATACCACTTCCCCTTTCTGGAATGAAGACGGGATGCGGATTGTGTCTCCGGCTTCGGATGCCTCAAGCAGAAGCCGGGTCTGGATTTCTGCATTCGCGATGTTGTCACTGATGATACTGTTGCCTGAAGAACAGAAAATTCCTGAAACCAGTACGGCGGCGGAGGCTGCCGCTATGGAAATCGCCTTTGGTCGCATGGTGTCATCGGTTTCAGGGGAAGTCAATACCAGGCTTCTGCAGGCTCGGCGCCCATCTCGAATTCAAGGGTGGCACCAGACATTATCTGGTCATGGGTGATATAGCTTCTGTCATAAGGCTTGCCGTCCAGCTTCACTGACTGTATGTAGATGTTGTCCTTGCTGACATTGTGTGCCAGGACGGTGAAAGTCCTGCCGTTCTCAAGATGCATCTTCACCTCAGGGAAGAGAGGTGTGCCTATCTCGTATTCTCCGGAAGCAGGGTTGACCGGATAGAAGCCCATTGCGCTGAATACATACCATGCTGACATCTGGCCGCAGTCCTCGTTGCCGCAGAGACCTGCCGGAGCATTGAAGTAAAGCTCGTGCATGACTTCAGCTGCATATTTCTGCGTCTTCCACGGCTGTCCGACCTTGTTGAAGAGATAGATGACATGGTGGCTCGGCTCGTTGCCGTGGGCATATTGCCCGATCATTCCGGTGCTGAAGAGAGGAAGCTCGTCATCTGCGGAAGGGTTGTATGTGAACATGCTGTCGAGTTTCTCCGCGAACCTTTCCTTTCCTCCGACGGCACCGATTAGTCCGTCGATGTCATGCTGCACTGACCAGAAATAGTGCCAGCCGTTGCTTTCGCAGATGTGTGGGGTATAGTCGTCAGGTGAGAACCCTTTCTGGAAATTGCCTTTGCTGTCGCGCGGCTGCATGAATGTGGTCTGCGGATTGTAGACATTCCGCCAGTTCTGCGAGCGGGCGTAGAATTCTTCCGCCGTGTCCCTGTGCCCCATCTTCTCTGCCATCTTCGCTATGCACCAGTCGTCGTATGCATATTCGAGGGTGCGCGAAAGCGACCAGTTCTCGGAATTGTATTTGTCCACGACATCAAACGGCACATAACCCAGTTCCTTGTAGAGGCCGATGCCTCGGTACCAGTCCAGGTTGGCCGTGTTCACGCAGGCTTCGAGAGCCTTTTCTGCATCAAAGTCCCCGATGCCTTTCAGATATGCGTCCACAATAATCGGCACTGCATGGTAGCCTATCATCATGTCGGTCTCGCTGCCCCAGAAATTCCATACCGGCAGCCTTCCGTTCTGCTCATAGAATGCGATGAAGGACTTTACCATGTCGTTCACCCTTGCAGTCTCCGTGTAAGTGAACAGAGGATGCGCCGCCCTGAAAGTGTCCCACAGCGAGAATGTCCCGTAGTTGGTCCATCCTTCTGCCTTGTGGATTTTCTTGTCGGGCCCGTAATATGAGCCGTCAACATCGCTGTAAGTCGTCGGCGCTATCATCGAATGATAAAGTGCCGTGTAGAAGCTGACCCTGTCGTCCGGATCGCCGCCGATGACTTCTATCTTGCCGAGCTGGCGGTTCCAGTCCTCCCTTGCCTCCGCAAGGTATTTGTCAAAGTCGTTGTGCGGGGCTTCTGTCTCAAGATTGAGGGCCGCTCCCTCCATTCCTGTGCCGGAAAGGGCCGTGCACACTGTCAGCTGTTCCCCTTCTGATGTGTTGAAGTCGAATCGGGCGACATATGCCTTGCCGATTTTCTTCCCGTCGCGCTCAGTGTCTGACACTTCGGTTGACATTGCATCGAAAGGCCGCGAGAATCTTGTCATGAAATATACTTTCTGTCCCCGGGCCCATCCGTCCGAAAACCTGTAGCCCCGTATAGTGCAGGAGTCCACTGCTTCAATGAACGAGTCTTCCGTGAAGTCCCAGTTCATGGCCTTCTTCAGATTGAGGAACACTGCCGACTCTCCCTCCGGGAAAGTATATCTCTGGATGCCGCACCTTGGCGTGGCAGTAAGCTCCACATTGATGCCGTAGTCCTTCAGCAGCACCCTGTAATATCCGGCGCTCGCTTCCTCGTCATCATGGGAGAATTTGGAATATATCCCGAGAGGAGCCTCCGCCTCATTGTACGGCAGGGTCACAGGCATGAAAGAGATGTCATACAGGTCTCCTGCGCCCGTGCCCGAAAGATGGGTGTGGCTGAAGCCTGCGATTGTGCTGTCGGGATAGAAGTATCCGGCTATCCTGTCCCAGCCCGGGAGCCCGTTGTCAGGACTCAACTGCACCATTCCGAACGGTGCCTGTGCCCCCGGATAAGTGTTGCCTGTGAAGTCCGTGCCTATGAGAGGATTGACAGTCCCGGCATAGTCCGCCGTCCTGCCCGATGAGCATGCCACCGCCGCAAGAGCCGCCGCAGTCGCAAAAAGCATTGCAGTTTTTCTGGTTGCCATTGAAGAAAGTATTAGTCAGACAAAATGAAGTATTAATAATTCTAATAATATCAATCAGTGTCAATCAATCAGTGTCAATCAATCAGTGTCAATCAAAAGCATTAAATAGACAAAAATAATGAATTCGTCGTAATAATATATAATGAAATCCTGCGCAATAACCGAAAAGATTTCTCGCATGTCGGTTCTGCGGTTGATTGCCGGTTTGTCCGACGGTTTGTCGGAGGCTTGTCGCGATGGTTTGCCGATGCGTCCGTCCGATGCATTCAATGCGTCCGTTGGGTACGATGCGTCTTTTGGGTGCGTCCGATACATTCAATGTCTCCGACGCATCCTGCCGGTTGATTGCTGATGGCTTGGCGGTGTGTCCGATGCATCCGTAGCATCCGTAGCATCCGTTGCGTCAGGTGGAGTAGCAAACAGGTGTCCACGGAGCGAAACAGATGTCCACCGGGTGAAGTAGGTGTCCACTGGGCGCACTTTTACTGGAAAATCGCGTCTGGTGGTCATTTGAAAATACCACTGGGCACGAAAATACGGGAAAATCGCGGCCGTTGGAGGCCATTTCACATGTCCACCGGGCGCGGTATCAAATCCTACCCACCTGGCATGATTCGGGCGGATTTTCGCGTCAGGTGATACAATGAATGTACTACCTGCCGCTGTTTTCCTGGGTGAATTCGTCAGGTGGGCAATTTGCGGTATCAAATCTTGCCCACCTGACATGATTCGGGCGATTTTCGCGTCAGGTGATACAATGAATGTACTACCTGCCGCTGTTTTCCTGGATGAATGCGTCAGGAGGGCAATTTGCGGTATCAAATCCTACCCACCTGGCATGATTCGGGCCGGTTTTCGCGTCAGGTGATACAATGAATGTACTACCTGGCGCTGTTTCCCTGGGTGAATGCGTCAGGAGGGCAATTTGCGGTATCAAATTCTACCCACCTGGCATGATTCGGGCGGATTTTCGCGTCAGGAAGGCATTCTGCGCCCGGCGGAGGCCAAACAACTGTTCTCCGGTCACGATGATATTGTCTCATACTCCAGTCTCAGTTCTTTTTTCGCCCCTTTTTCGGAAACAAAGATTTGTAATTGCAGAATATAGGTCGTAAATTCAACGATTATGTTGAATGAAACACTACTGTTATGGGAGAATCAGAGCAGACAAGGAAGCGGCAAAAGCATTCTGCGGACTTCCGGGAGTTGTACAGGGACGATGTGTTTGCGCTGCTGTGCGTCCTGAGCTTCAGCGCGACGATGATAGCCGGGACTGAGGGGATTGCAGGCATTGTGCTGACCGGAGTGTTGGATGTGCTCGCCCTTGTGCGTGGAATCATGGCAGTGTACGGCCGGTGCCGTCCTGTGCCGAGGAAGGCCCGTGGCGTGCTGAACGGGCTGATGTTCGTGGTGTATGCAGGGACCTGGATATGGCTCGGATTCCGCTCATTGTCCGGAGCGGCCGACCTGTCCGGTGCCGTGTGGACTGCGGCCCTGTTCTTCTCGGCTCTGGCGGTGATATGGCTTGTGATGAAAGTGAAGGACAGACATTAGAAATCGCGCCCGGTGGAAAGCATTTTCGGCTCCATCGGGCGCGATTTATCGGTATTTTCGCGCCAGGTGGCATTTTGAAATACCTGACGGGCGCGATTTTCCGGCAAAAGTACGCCCGGTGGCGGCCTTTCCCTGGCTCCACCGGGCGCGGTATCAAAATCAGTCCCGCAAGTTTATTTGTCAAGCGAGAATGAATATGGCCTCGATTCAGGGGCAGTAGCCCTCGTCGTGTCAGGGGTGTCTGACATCCGGAAACTGATGTATGCGCCCTTGGTCAGGTCACCGTGGGTCAGGTATGTCTTGTCATACTTCTTCCCGTTGAGGGTCATGCCGCTGATGTAGAAGTTTTCTTTGCTGTTGTCCGATGCTCTGATTGTCAGCTTTTTGCCTCCGTCGAGATGTACGGTGGCCTCCTTGAAGAGTGGTGTGCCGATGATGTACTGGTCGGTACCCGGGCATACAGGATAGAATCCGAGTGCGGAGAACACATACCATGCGGAGGTCTGGCCGTTGTCCTCGTCACCGCAGTAGCCGTCAGGCTCGGCTGTATAGAGCTTGTCCATCACTTCGCGGATGTGCTGCTGGGCTTTCCACGGCTGTCCTCCCCAGTTGTAGAGATATATCATGTGCTGCACAGGCTGGTTGCCGTGGGCGTAGTTGCCCATGTTCATCACCTGCATCTCACGGATTTCGTGGATGGTGAATCCGTAGTAGCTGTTGTCGAATACCGGAGGTATGCTGAATACTTCGTCAAGGTTGCGGCAGAAATTCTCTTCGCCTCCCATCATCTCCATGAGGCCTGCAGGGTCATGGAATACAGACCATGTGTAGTGGAGGCTGTTGCCTTCCGTGAAGTCCCCTCCCCATTTGAGCGGGCTGAACGGTGTGGCAAAGCTGCCGTCTTCATTGCGCCCGCGCATAAGATGGTCTTCTGCGCTGTAGAGGTTTCTCCAGTTCATTGCCCTGTGCCTGTAAGGCTCCAGCTCTGCGTCGCTCTTGCCCAGGGCCTTGCCGAGAGTGTAGATGCACCAGTCGTTGTATGCGTACTCAAGGGTGCGGGCCGCGCTTTCGTTGATGCCCACATTGCAAGGCACATATCCGAGCTTGTTGTAGTATTCCCATCCGAGGCGGCCGGTTGAGGACACTGTCGGATGCACGCTGTTGGCATCATGGATGAGGGCGTCCCAAAGCTTCTCGATGTCGTAGCCCCTGAGTCCCTTCAGATATGCGTCTGCCACCACTGAGGCTGAGTTGTTGCCTACCATGCAGCCTCTGTGTCCCGGGCTTGCCCACTCAGGCAGGAAGCCGCTCTCAAGCCATGCGTTGACAAGGCCTTCCTGCATCTTGACATTCATCTCGGGATAGACAAGGTTCAGAAGAGGGAAAAGGCAGCGGAAAGTGTCCCAGAATCCGGTGTCCGTGAACATGTATCCCGGGAGGACTTCGCCGTTGTACGGGCTGTAGTGCACTACCTCGCCTTCGGCATTGATTTCAGAGAGATTGCGCGGGAAGAGCACCGACCTGTAGAGGCAGGAATAGAATGTCCTGATGTTGTCGAGATTGT
>JADIMJ010000021.1 GCA_017694835.1 Candidatus Cryptobacteroides gallistercoris | reverse complement strand
CTCATAATCAGGGGGTCACAGGTTCAAGCCCTGTCGGGACCACGGAATATGGCTTTCAAAAGCCTTTATAAGAAGCACCCGCATGAAAATGCCGGTGCTTTTTTCGTGTCTTTGCCGTATCGACACCTAATTGCTATACCCTTGAGTATAATTCACAAAAATTGCATCAAAGTAAAATCCGCATCAACTGGAAATCCATATTGATTTCCCGGCAAAAGTGTGGCCGATGGCATTTTGGAAATGCCGACGGGCGCGAAAATCCCACAAAACCGCGCACGATGGACAGCATTTTGGGCCTCCACCGGGCGCGCTTCAGAATGACCGTGCAGGCAAGTCTGTCAAAGGTGTGATAAAATTTGAAATTCGGAATATTATTTTGAAATTCAGGATAAATATATAACTTTGCATAAAATTAATATAGAGATGCGTATTATTGCACGAAGCAGAATTATTGAATACTATACGCTGCATCCGGATACGCGAACGGCATTGGAAGACTGGTTCCAGAAAGTAAGGCAAGCCGATGGAATTGTTTTGCAGATATTAAACAAATGTTTAACACTGCAGACAGCGTCGGCAATCAGCGTTATGTGTTCAATATTCGAGGGAATAACTACAGATTGATAGTGATTGTCAAATTTACTATAAAGACGGTTTTGATACGATTTATCGGAACACATGCAGAGTATGATTTGATTGACGCAAAAAACATATAGAGATATGGCAAAGATTCAGAATGAGACTGCATATAAGGCGGCGATGGCAAGGATAGAAGAACTCCTGCCACTGGTCAATGATGACACTCCTTTGGACGACAAGAATCTGATTGAATTGGATTTATTGTCAGAACTTGTGTCCGACTATGAGGATGAACATTATCAGATAAAGACACCGGCACTTGTTGATGTAATAAAACTTCGTATGTATGAAATGGGTTTGAATCAAGTAAAACTTTCAGAATTACTTGGAGTCAGCACATCACGTGTAAGCGATTATCTGACAGGACGCAGCGAGCCTACCTTGAAAGTGGCAAGAGACATCGGCAAAAAACTCAACATAGATGCCAATATTGTATTGGGTGTTTGAGATCTGACTGTAACAGAAAAATCGCATCAACTGGAAATCCATATTGATTTCATAATTGCGCCCGGTGGATATGTAAAATGGCGTCCGACGGCCGCGATTTCCCGGCAAAAGTGTGGCCGATGGCATTTTGGAAATGCCGACGGGCGCGAAAATCCTACAAAACCGCGCCCGATGGACAGCATTTTGGGCCTCCACCGGGCGCGCTTCAGAATGACCGTGCAGGCTGGAGAATAAGTAGAAATTGCATACAAAAGTTGTAATATAATATAACTTTAGTATTTTTGTTGCATGAAAAGATAATCGCTTACAAGGGGTACTATAATCGCTTACAAGGGGTACTATACAGAGTTCATGGCAAAATTGGCTGAACAGGAGCAAAGAAGATCCAACGGGAAAAGCGAGATGGACAAGGCAGTGAAACAAAAGAATGAATATTATGAAAACAAATGACATCGATGTAAGCGCAGAGCTTGAACATGAGTTCGGGGCAAAAGGCACACCGCGGAGAGAAGCGGCAATAAACCATGCCCGGGAGGAATACAATGCGCAGATTCTTCTTGATGCAAGAAAGAATGCCGGACTTACTCAGGCAGAACTTGCGCAACGCATAGGCGCAGACAAAGGTTATATTTCCAGAGTAGAACGAGGTTTGACAATCCCTTCAGTCGCAACACTCTACAAAATAGCGGCAGCAATGGGAATGACAGTGGAACTTCGTCCGATATGATTTTCATTTCAGAGTTATGAAAAGCCGCATATTCAGTATCCTTGTCCCCGGCATTTGTTCGGTGATTTTCTCTTTTATGCCGTCGCCTGTTAATGCCCGGGACGCGCAGCAGTTCGCTTCCGGGCCTGATCTCATACCCCGACCCCTGTCTTCGGTTCAGGGCACAGGGACATTTCGCCTGGATTCGGAAGTTATTGTTTATCCGGATGAAAATCATGTGAATCCGGCTGCCCGATATCTTGCGCAGTCTCTCAAGCGCGAAGCAGGCATCGGCCTCAGGACCGGGATTCTTCCGGAAGCCATGTCGGCAGCAGGCGAAATGCCCGGAAATGCAATCATTCTGAAGATAAGCGGCATCGGCAGCCCGGAGAGCTACGGCCTTGAAATATCTGAAAGAAATGTGCTCATAACAGGAGCGGACAACAGGGGACTGGCAAACGGCATCGCGACATTCCGCCAGCTGGTTCTCCTTGCAGATGACCAAAGTGCATCCAGAGACAGCAAGGACCGAGACAGCAGAGACAGAGCCAAAGCCGATACCGGGGATACAGTCCTGCTCCCGTGCTGCACGATATCCGATGCTCCGGAATACGGGTGGAGGGGAGTGATGCTCGATGTGGCGCGGCATTTCTTCAGTGTCCAGGAAGTAAAAGAATTGCTGGACCTGATGGCGTTGTACAAATTGAACAAGTTCCACTGGCATCTGACCGACGACCAGGGATGGAGGATAGAAATCAGAAAATATCCGCTGCTGACAGAAAAGGGAGCCTGGCGGCACTTTGACAAGAATGACAGACAATGCATGGCTCTTGCTGAAAAAGAACAGATCCGGGACTTCGAAATACCGCAGGACAGGCTCAGGATTGAGGCCGGTGATACTCTCTACGGCGGATATTATACTCAGGAAGAAATCCGGGACATAGTCAGGTATGCTGCAGAGCGCGGCATTGACATTATTCCGGAAATAGATGTACCGGGGCATTCGCTCGCGGCAATATCCAATTATCCGTGGCTGGCATGTGATGAAGACTTGTCCTGGGGAAAACTTTTTTCCTGTCCGATGTGCCCTGGGAAAGATGAAGTGCTTGAATTCTGCAGGAATGTCTATTCGGAGATTTTTGAGCTCTTCCCCTATGAATATGTGCATGTAGGCGGGGATGAGGTGGACATGTCCAACTGGACTTCCTGTTCCGACTGTCAGAAGAGAATCTCGGATGAAGGACTTGACTCTCCGGCGGCTCTCCAATCCTGGTTTATCGGGGAGATGGAGGATTTCTTTACGGCGAACGGACGGAAACTCATCGGCTGGGATGAAATAATCGGAGGCGGACTCTCAGGGACATCCACCGTGATGTGGTGGCAGGGCTGGACTCCCGGTCCGGTGGTTGAGGCCGCCGCGGCAGGGACTGAAATCATCGCCTGCCCGAATGCCGTGTTCTATTTGAGTTATCCGGAAGACAGCAAATCACTCGGGAACATTTATGACTATGACCGGACGATGGCAGAACTTTTCGGCGGCGGCATGGACTCGGTCAAGGGATTTCAGGCAAATGTATGGTCGGAGCAGGTGCCCTCACGCGGCAGGATGCTCTATAAGTTCTTTCCCGGACTGCTGGCTGTCAGCGAACTGTGCTGGTCTTCTCCGGAAGTCAGGTCAATGACAGACTTTGAAGCCCGTCTTCAGGAGCATTATGGCATCCTTGACAGTCTTGGCGTCGGATACAGGATGCCTGATATCGGAGGATTCTGTGACATAAACGCATTTGTCGACACGGCTTTCCTTGAGGTGACAGACATTGGCACCGGAGTGAGAGTCTTCTATACGACAGACGGGAGCATTCCTGACATGACTTCGGAAGAATATACGGCTCCCGTGGCGGTCACTTCTGATACGGATTTTACCTTGAGACTCTTCGGCCGGGACGGCAGGCAGGGGGAAATATACAGGACGCAATTTGTCCGTCAGGACTGGGCGGAAGCAGTGCCGGAAGATTCGGCCGGAGGTTTCCTTGCCGACGGGCTGAACGCAGTGAGGTATGACTATCCGGGCGAGTCATGCCGGGAGATAGAGTCTGCTCCTTACAGAGGTACATACAGGGTAGCAGATATATCCATTCCGGAAGGGGTCGGAGGCAATATCGGTCTTGTGCTTTCGGGCTATGTCAATGTTCCCGAGGACGGCATCTATACATTCCGGCTGCTGTCGGATGACGGCAGCCTGCTGTATCTTGACGGCGACTTGGCGATAGATAATGACGGGGGCCATACTCCGATAGAAATTACTGCACAGAAGGCCTTGCGCAAGGGGCTTCACGAAATCACGGTGAAATATTTTGACCACAACGGCGGCCTGCTCGGCATGTCCGTATATTCTCCTGACGGTGCCGAACTTCCGTCTGAAGGGCTGTATTATTCTGTCGCGGATCCGGAGTCATTGCCCCGGCCGTCGGCATCCCAGCTTGCATGGCATGATGCTGAGATGGGGGTGATTTTCCATTATGACCTCCATGTCTTTGACGGGGAAAAATACAGCCAGGGGAGCAACAGAATAAATCCTGTGGAAGACTACAACATCTTCTTCCCCGAACATCTCGACACTGACCAGTGGATACGCTCTGCCAAGGCTGCCGGGGCAAAGTTCGCCCTGCTGACAGCTACGCATGAGACCGGGTTCGGCCTCTGGCAGAGCGATGTCAATCCGTATTGCATGAAAGCCCTCAAGTGGAAGAACGGAAAGGGTGACATTGTGCGGGACTTTGTCCGCTCCTGCCGCAAATATGGCCTCAAACCGGGCCTCTATGTCGGAATAAGGTGGAATTCCCTGCTCGGAATCCATAATTTCAAGGCGGAAGGCGACGGAGAGTTTGCTGCGGGCAGACAGCAATGGTACAGGAGGTATTGCGAGAGGATGGTGACGGAACTCTGCACGAAGTACGGGGACCTGTTCATGATATGGTTTGACGGAGGCGCCGATGATCCGGATGGACTCGGCCCGGATGTAGAGCCGATAGTGGCGGAGTACCAGCCGGAATGCCTGTTTTACCACAATGTCAACAGGGCGGATGTCCGCTGGGGAGGATCCGAGACCGGGACGGTGGGCTATCCCTGCTGGTCGTCTTTCCCCTATCCCTTCAGCCACAACAAAAGCAATGAGTCGGCTGATGCCCACAATGAACTGCTTGCCCATGGGGACCCTGACGGGAAATATTGGGTCCCTGCGATGGCGGACACTCCGCTGCGGGGCTGGAACGGGCGGCATGAATGGTTCTGGGAACCCGGGGACGAAGGCTCAGTATATCCGCTGGATGAACTGATGGACATATACGAGAGGTCGGCAGGGCGCAATGCGACTCTGATTGTAGGGCTGACTCCTGATGCAGACGGCCTCTTGCCCCAGACGGATGCAGAAAGACTGGAGGAATGGGGCAGAGAAATAGAAAGACGCTATGGCTCGCCTCTGGCCGGAACTTGCGGGAAAGGACGGGAAACAGTCCTGTCTCTGTCTTCCGGCAGCCATGGCAAAGTGTCCCGGAACGGCTCCGGCTCTCCGGCAGCCGTCAACTGCTGCATTCTGTCCGAGGATGTCGGCGGGGGCGAACGCGTGCGCTCTTGGCACATAGAGGCGAGGACCGGGGAAGAATGTCGGACCATATGCCGCGGCACATCGATCGGACACAAGCGCATTGTGCGGTTTGACCCGGTTCCGGCCGATGAACTCATACTTATGATAGACAACTGCGTTGCGGAGCCTCTTATATCGGGCTTCAGTGCACATTACATAAATTGATTCGATTATGGAGAGAAAACTTCTGATTGCAGCAGGTGCGTTACCCCTTGCCCTGACATTGTCCATGCAGAATGCTTCAGCCCGGCAGGCCGGCGTCAATTCCAAGGGCGGCACATCCGGCGGAGACAGGCCGAACATAATATTCTTCCTTGTGGATGACATGGGCTGGCAGGATACCTCCGTGCCGTTCTGGACAGAAAGGACGAAATACAATGACATCTACGAGACCCCGAATATGGAACGGCTGGCAGCACAGGGGATGCTCTTCACTCAGGCGTATGCCTCAAGTGTCAGTTCCCCGTCCCGGTGCAGCATGCTGACGGGAGCCAATGCCGCCCGCCACAGGGTGACGAACTGGACTCTTCAGAAAGACACTCCTCCGGACATGCAGAGCGATGTGCTCTCGCTTCCAGACTGGAACTACAACGGGATTGCCCAGGTGCCGGGGACCAATAACACATTCCTCGCAAAATCCTTTGTGCAATATCTCCGGGACGGCGGATACCATACAATCCATTGCGGAAAGGCCCACTGGGGCGCGATTGACACTCCGGGGGAGAACCCGTGCCACTTCGGCTTTGAAACCAATATTTCAGGCCATGCAGCCGGCGGTCTTGCCAGCTATCTCGGCGAGACGAGGTACGGACATGACAAGGACGGCAATCCTGTGTCGCTGATGGCTGTTCCCGGACTTGAAAAATACTGGGACACTGATACATTCGTCACGGAAGCTCTTACCCGCGAAGCCATCAGGGCACTTGACAAGGCCAGGGAATACAACCAGCCGTTCTATCTGTACATGTCCCATTACGCCATACACATCCCGATTGACAGGGATGCCAGATACTTTGAAAAATACAAGGCAAAGGGACTTTCAGACAAGGAAGCCGCATACGCTGGCCTGATAGAGGGAATGGACAAGAGTCTGGGGGACCTCATGGACTGGCTTGAAGAAAACGGTGAGGCCGACAATACAATCATAATCTTCATGGGCGACAACGGCGGCTATGCGACAGGCAGCGGATGGAGGGACGAACCTCTGTACACCCAGAACAGTCCTCTGAAATGCGGGAAAGGTTCGGCATATGAAGGCGGCATCCGCGAGCCTCTGATAGTATATTGGCCCGGAGTGACAGACGGTGGCACCAGATGCGACAGCTATGTTGCGGCTGAAGACCTGTTCCCGACAATACTCGCGATGGCAGGCATAAGGCCGGCCGGGGCTCCGCAGAGAATCGACGGCAAAAGTTTCGTGCCGCTGCTCAAGGGCAAGGGAGACCCTTCCAAAGGCCGCTCCCTCTATTGGAACTATCCGAACCTATGGGGCGAGACCGGTCCCGGCATCGGGGCTTCGTGCACGGTGCGCAAGGGAGACTGGAAGCTCATATATTTCTACGAGACAGGACAGAAGGAACTCTACAATATTGCGGAGGACATCGGCGAGGACAGGAACCTTGCCGCAGAGCGTCCGGACATCGTGAAGAAGCTCTCGTCTGACCTGGGCCGCTATCTCCGCCGCGCGGGGGCACAGCGCCCGTCGTTCAAGGCCACGGGACAGCCTTGCCCATGGCCTGATGAACTGTGACGGCGGATTCAGACCCAGTAGAATCTTCTGACGAGCTCTCCCTCAAGCTCGGGATTCTCTTTCATCCTTTGCCTGAGGTCAGCGTCCGAGTAACTGCGGAGACGGGATATGATGCTGTCAATCATTGCCGGATGGAAGATGCCGTCAGCTTCGTAAATGCTTCTCTGCTGTTCAAGGGTGTCGGCGGATTCGGCGCAGGACGCCGGCAGATGGGCAAGAGCGTCTGCCAGTCTGGTGTCCTTGTGTATGTCCGTGTCCACATATGTGCGCTTTGCGACTTCAAGGGCATTGTCCATTTCAAGCCCGTGACGGCATGCTATGCTCAGGGCGGAAATCAACTGGTATATGTCTGCGGAGCAGTCCGCGGAACGGATTTCCATGGTCTGCTTCACTGACGGGTCGGAGTTCCTTTCATGTCCGCGGTGGAGGAAGGTCCCTTCAGGCATATCGTCAGCAAGAGGCGGATTCACTTCAGAAAACATGTCTCTGCCGCTTGTCCAGCCCAGCGGAATCCTCACGAGCACAGACCTGTTGCGGTCTCCCCAGCAGATATTTGTAGGCGCCTCCTGGTGAGGCACAAGCCTGAGGTATGAAGTAGGGTTGGCATTGCCGAACGCAGTGATTGACGGAGCCATGTCCATCAGTCCGGCAATCGCTTTTCTGGCGACATCGGAGATTTCACCCTTGTCATTGAGCATCATGTTCCGGCCGTCTTTCATCAGCCTCATGTGTATGTGCAGTCCTGACCCGGCTTTCCCCGCGGCTATCTTCGGAGCGAAGCAGACATCAAGTCCGTATCTGTACGCAAGGTTCCGGATAATCCATTTGGCGAGCATCAGGCCTTCTGCCGCCTTTTCCATGTCGGAAGGCAGGAATTCTATCTCATTCTGCTCCCATATCCTTCCTCCGGACCTGAAATTGCCTACTTCCGAATGCCCGTATTTGATTTTTCCTCCGGCAAGCATGACGGCATGCATGCATTCGGCCCGGAATGAATTGAACTTTGCGAAAGGAGCCGATTCATGATATCCCTTCTGGTCTGTTGCCGGGTACATCTGCAGGTCTTCGTCTTCAGGAGCCGATACATAGTATTCAAGTTCGCCCATGACCTCGAAATCCATTCCGGTCTTTTCCCTGAAGAGAGTCTTGGCCTTGTACAGGGTATATTCCGGAGAATATTCAAGCCTTTTCCCGTCTTTGTCAAAGAATGCGCACAGGAAACAGATTGTCGGCAGTTCTTCAAACGGGTCAATGAAGGCGGTGCGAAGTTCAGGCACCACATAGAGGTCGCTGTTGCCGGCTTCGATGAATGAAAACAGGCTTGACCCGTCGACCCTTTCCCCGTTTGTTAGCACGGAGTGCAGGTATTCTTCAGAGTCAATGACAAAATTCAGGGTCTTCAGTCTCCCGTCTTCCGCCGGATACATGAAATTCAGCATGTCGATGCCATTGTCCGTCATGAAGGACATCATGTCCTCAAGGGTGAAGTCTTCGGCCGGTTTGCCGAGAATTCTGGAAATTGTATGTCTCCTTATGTCCATGGTTGTGTTGAATTTTTTTCTTTTATGTATGTTTTTCTTTTGATTTATGTCAATTGATGTGATTATTTCTGTAAAATTAGATAAATTTGTTGTAAAATCAATAAAATTTATAAGCGGCAGAAAATATGTCCGTTTGAGAAGAAAAAATTATCCATTTCAGTTTCTTTGCAATATCGGCGCATATTTTTGTGCCCGGAAAATATTAATGTTTTAAAATTTGTAGATATGAAAAAGTTCATTGCTTTCATCGGTGCCATGGTTGCAGGCCTGCTGGTATTCCAGAGCTGCGAAGAGCATAAAATCAGTCCGGACAAGCTTCCTGAGGCTGCCAAGACTTTCATTTCGCAATTTTTCCCGGGGACGACAGTTACATTTGCCGAAAAGGAAAAGGATGACGGAGTCGTCAAATATAATGTCCGCCTTTCCGACGGGACAGAAATTGACTTCGACAAATCCGGTGCCTGGACAAGCGTTGACTGTGAATTTTCCGTACTTCCTGACGGAATCCTTCCGGCCCCGATTTCAGAATATATTACAGCCAATTATCCTCAGGCCAAAGCCTATAAGGCAGACAAAGAACTTGGAGGATATGAAGTTACAATAACAGGCGGGCTTGAGCTTCTGTTCAATTCCGCAGGAGAATTCATCAGGGAAAGCCGCTGATTCTCCAAATTCTGTCCGCAGGTATGAAATTTCTCCCGGAAATTTCATACCTTTGTGCGGATTTATGAAAAAAGACTCCTTCATATCAATGATGTCCAAGCGAATGCATCGTCAGGATGCATAGGTTTTTCTTTGCCCAACCTTGTGCGGGATGCACGGGCGGCGTTTCAGGACAGAAAGAATTCATACGGACATTGATTTTTGATATGAGGATATGATCAGACAGGAGTATTTCCATCAGGACAGATTTGACTTTGAAGCAGGGGGCAGCACGGACTCTCTCCGTGTGGTGTACCATATCTCGTCCCCCCATTCTGCATTGGCCGAAGGAGAGTCGCGCAAGGTAATATGGATCTGCCATGCCCTGACCGCCAATTCTGACGCGGAAGACTGGTGGCCGGAGCTCGTCGGCCCAGGCCGTTTCTTTGACACGGACAGATATCTTGTGGTATGTGCCAATATGCTCGGGTCGGCATACGGTTCTTCGGGACCTGCTTCCGCCGGGGCTGACGGCACGCCATACTATTTTGATTTCCCCCCTGTTACCGTAAGGGACATTGTCAGGGCCAACATTCTCGTCCGCAGGTATCTCGGCATCAGTGGCATCGACCTCCTTGTGGGCGGGTCAATCGGAGGTTTCCAGGCCCTTGAATGGGCTGTCATGGAGCCGGATGTCATCAGGAATGCGGCATTCATAGCCTGCGGGGCAAGAGTCACCCCGTGGCTGACAGCCTGGAATGAATCACAGCGGATGGCATTGGAAGCCGACCCGACCTTCAGGGCAGCAGAAAGCCTCCGCGGCGGGGAGGCAGGGCTCAGGGCGGCGAGGTCGATAGCCCTTATATCCTACCGAAGCTACGGGGGATACAATCTGACACAGGAAGAACAGGCCCAGGACACCATATTTGCCGACAGGGCAGCCTCTTACCAGAGGTATCAGGGAAAGAAGCTTTCCGACAGGTTCGACGCCTATTCATATTACTATCTTACAAAGTCGGTGGACAGCCACAATCTCGGCCGCGGCAGGGGCGGAGTGGAGCAGGCCCTCGCATCCATACGGAGCCGCTGCATTGTCGTGGGCATTGACAGCGACCGCCTGTTCCCGACGGAGGAGCAAAAATACATCGCGTCCCATATTCAGGGCGCTGAATACCACGAAATCACTTCGCGCTTCGGGCATGACGGATTTCTGCTCGAGTATCCGCAGCTGAGGCGGGTGCTCGGGCCTCTCGTTGAAGCGATTGACAAATAAAGACAGGAACGGACTATGCAGGTAATGAAATTCGGCGGCACTTCGGTCGCCAATGCTGAAAATATGAAAAAAGTCGTGGACATAGTGTCTGCGGCAGTGGACAGGGACAGGACGATTCTCGTGCTGTCTGCCATCAGCGGATGCACTGACACCCTCATCAGGACTGGATATCTTGCATCTCAGAGAGATGAATCATACAAGAGTCTCATTGACGGCCTCCAGAAGCGGCACCATGAGATTATAAGGGAACTGCTTCCGATTGAGAAACAGGAAGATTCGACAGAAGTATGTGACGGGCTCTTTGAATATCTGCGCGGCATTGCCCAGGGTGTCTTTCTGCTTGGGGAACTGAGCAGCGCGAGCCTTGATGCCATCCAGGGCCTTGGAGAATTGCTTTCAACCAAAATCATGGCCACGAAGCTCGCTTCCATAGGCATTTCCACCAAATGGATTGATTCAAGGGACATAATACGGACTTATTCCAGGGGCGGGAAAAATATCGTGGACACGGACATCACATATTCCAATGTCAGGAAAATGATTGATTCCAATCCCATCACTTCGCTTTTCGTCCTTCCCGGCTTCATTGCTTCCGACAGACACGGAAAGATGACAACACTGGGACGCGGAGGTTCTGACTATACCGCATCCCTGTATGCCGTGGGCAGCAAGGCGAGAATCCTTGAAATCTGGACGGATGTACCGGGCATGATGACAGCCAACCCGAAGACCGTGCCGACAGCCAGGACCATCGGCAACATCTCATACAGGGCTGCCCTGGAATTGTCGCATTTCGGTGCCAAGGTCATCTATCCGCCGACAATCCAGCCGGTCGTGGCAGAAGGCATCCCGATATATGTGAAAGACACATTTGCCCCGTCGGCACCGGGGACATTGATAGAAAATGACCCTCCGCGCGGAAAGGAAAGACTCATGGGCATATCCAATTCGGACAACATAGCCCTGATATCCCTCGAAGGAAGCGGGATGGTCGGAATCCCCGGCTTCTCAAGCCGCCTGTTCGAGACACTGAGCCAGAATGACATCAATATAATTCTTATCACACAGGCATCTTCCGTGCACACCATGTGTGTCGCCGTGTCGGAGAAAGATGCGGACAAGGCGAAGGAGGCAGCAGACAGATGCTTCGCATATGAGATTTCCCTCGGCAAGCTCAATCCCCTGAAAGTGGAGAAAGGCTTTTCCATAGTATGTCTTGTGGGGGATGACATCATGAGCCAGTGCGGGGCAACAGGACGCATGCTGGCCGCCCTCGGCAGGCACAGCATTTCCATCAGGGCGACAGCGCAGGGCTCATCGGAAAGAAACATTTCGGTGATAGTCAAGTCTTCGGATGCAGAAGCCGCCATCCGCCACATCCATACTGAATTCTTTGACAAGACTGCAGTCAGGGACATAAATCTGTTCATAGCCGGATATGGGGTGGTCGGCAGGGCCCTGGTGAAAATCATTGAGGAAAACGGCGACAGCATTGCCTCCAGAACAGGAAAACGGCTGCATGTAGCCGGCCTTTCCAACAGCCGCAGATATGTCATCGACAAGGCGGGAATCAATCTTTCAGAGGCGGACAGCCTTCTTGCCGAAGGGAAAGCCGCGGCGGATGAAGCATATTTCGAGGAGTTGGCCGGGATTTCTCTCGAGAATTCAATTTTCGTGGACTGCACTGCAAGTTCGGACATAGCCTACAAATACATGAACCTCTTCCGGCGAGGATATTCGGTAGTTGCATGCAACAAGATTACCTTTTCTGCGCCGTACAGCCAGTACCGGGCGCTGAAAGATGCGGCGCTTGAGAACGGGGCGTCCCTCAGGTACGAGACGACGGTCGGAGCGGCTCTGCCTATACTCGAATCCATTGCCAGAAGCGTGAACAGCGGGGATACGATATTGAAAATAGAGGCCGTGCTCTCCGGTACGCTCAACTATATTTTCAGCACATACCGCGGCGGGGAGGGCGGCACATTCGCTGAAGTCGTGCGCCGGGCGCAGGAGGCGGGATATACTGAGCCGGACCCGAGGCTAGACCTCAGCGGCAGGGATGTGCTCAGGAAGCTTCTCATTTTGTCACGGGAAGCCGGAGTCGGCCTTGACGAGAAGGATGTGGAGACAGTGCCGATTCTCGGGCCGGAGTTTTTCGGAGTCCGGCAGGATGCCTTCTACAGGCTTCTTGAAGAAAACGAACAGGCCTTTGCCGCAAGATATCAGGAGGCTGCATCACGCGGTCTTCGCCAGAGGTACATAGCATCTCTGGTAAAAGACCCGGCCGCTCCTCTCGGATATCGGGCCAGGATGTCTCTTGAGAATGTCGCCGAGGGGCACCCTCTCTATAGTCTCTGCGGCACCGACAATGCAGCCATCATCACTACGGACTTCTATCCGTCGCCGCTTGTAATCCAGGGCGCCGGGGCGGGTGCGCGGCAGACTGCCTCCGGGGTGCTGAATGACATTCTGCTGTGACAGATTCCGGATAAGGCGTACTGTCCGGGAAGAAAATATTCAAGGACTTGACAAAACAGAACAGGAAAAAGCAAGATGGAACAGAGCGCTAAGAAACAGAAATACAGATTCGAGACCCTTCAGGTGAGGGCCGGACAGGAGATAGACCCGGTCTCAAAGGGGACGGCGGTCCCGATTTATCAGAGTACCGCCTACACATTCGACGATGTGCAGGACGGGGCAGACCTTTTCGCGCTGAAGAAGCCGGGCAACATCTATACGAGGATAACCAATACGACTACGGAAGTGTTTGAAAAGCGCATGGCAGCCCTGGAGAACGGGGCCGCTGCCGTGGCGACGGCTTCGGGACAGTCAGCCGTCTTCCTTTCGGTGCTGAATATCTGCGGCCCTGGAGACAATATAGTGACATCCCCCTTTCTGTACGGTGGGACATTCACTATGTTTGAGATTACCCTGAGGGACATGGGAATAGAGGTCAGGTTTGCCAAAAGCGACCATGTGGATGACCTGGTTGACCTTGTTGACGGCCGTACAAAAGCGGTCTATCTCGAGAATCTCGGGAATCCTGCCTTCAATGTGCCTGACTATGAGCCTATAATAGAGATGGCCCACAGAAACGGCATCTGTGTCATCGTGGACAACACATTCAGCTGCGGCGGTTATCTGTTCCGTCCTCTGGAATGGGGCGCTGATGTTGCCGTGCATTCGGCAACCAAATGGATTTGCGGGCACGGCACGGCTCTCGGCGGAGTGGTCGTCGACGGAGGCCGGTTCGACTGGACCAACGGCAGGTATCCTCTGCTGGCCGCCCCGTCGCCGAGCTATCACGGCCTTGTCTATACGGATGTGTTCGGAGACTCCGCATTTGCCGGAAGGGTACGTGTGGACGGACTCAGGAACATCGGGGCCGCCCAGTCGCCGTTCAACTCGTTCCTTATGCTTCAGGGGCTTGAGACACTGTCTCTAAGGGCTGAAAGATGCTGTGCAAATGCCCTCGCGGTCGCTGAATATCTTGAGAAGCATCCGGCTGTCGAGAGCGTCAATTATGCCGGCCTCCCGTCAAATCCTTATCATGGCCTGGCCTGCAAATACCTGCGCAACGGCTTCGGCGGAGTCCTTACCTTCAGGGTGAAGGGCGGGTTTGATGCTGCTGCCGCCCTTGTCGGCAGGCTGGAACTTATCCTGCATGTCGGCAGCGTCGGCGACTCCAAGTCGCTGATAGTCCATCCGGCTTCCACCACTCATTCGCAGCTGAGTCCGGAAGAACAGGCCGCAGCCGGAGTGTATCCGAATATGCTCAGGCTTTCAGTAGGGATTGAGAATGTTGACGACCTGATTGCCGACCTGGGACAAGCGCTGTGACACATTCAGTATCGACAGTCATTTCAGGACTAACCGGTGTATGCGGAAAGCCATCGGTGCAGACAGAAAATCAATTATAAATCAATAAATAGAATTAAAAGATGAAAGTAGCAGTAGTGGGTGCCACCGGTCTTGTGGGCACCAGGATGTTGGAAGTGCTCGCAGAGCGCAATTTTCCCGTGACGGAACTTCTCCCTGTGGCTTCGGCCAGGTCAGTGGGCCGCAAAATCACTTTCCGCGGCAAGGAGTGGTCCGTAGTCAGCGCAGAGGATGCCATCGCGGCAAAACCGGATGTGGCTCTGTTTTCAGCCGGAGCTGCGGCATCAAGGGAGCTTGCCCCGAAATTCGCCGAGGCGGGATGCCGTGTAGTGGACAATTCTTCCTGCTGGAGGATGGACCCGACCAAGAAACTCGTCGTGCCGGAGATAAACGGGGATGTGATAGGGGAGGATGACATGATCATCGCCAATCCGAACTGTTCCACCATACAGATGCTTCTTCCGATTGCCCCGCTTCACAAGGCATACGGAATCAAAAGGATAGTAGTGTCTACCTATCAGTCCGTGACAGGCACCGGATACAAGGCCCTTGACCAGATGGAGGCGGAGCGCGCCGGCAGGAAATGGGGAGAATATCCTGCAGTATACCCTTATCCTATCGATGAGAACATACTTCCGCACATAGACTCATTCCTTGAGACAGGCTATACCAAGGAGGAGATGAAGATGGTCAACGAGACCCATAAGATAATGAGGGACGACAGCATCGCCGTCTCTCCGACCACTGTGCGCGTGCCGGTAAAGGGAGGCCATTCAGAGTCGGTCAACCTTGAGTTTGAAAAGGAATTCACCCTTGAAGAAGTCCGCAGCCTGATTTCCGAAATGCCGGGCTGTGTGCTTCAGGACGACCCTGCCAATAACATCTATCCGATGCCGCTTTTTGCATGGGGCAGGGACGAAGTATTCGTGGGCCGCATCCGCAGGGACCCGTCCGTCAAATACGGACTCAATCTCTGGTGTGTCGCCGACAATCTCCGCAAGGGCGCCGCGACAAATGCAGTGCAGATAGCGCAGCTCCTTGTTGAGAAAGGATATCTCCCGAAGGAATAGCATCAGAATGAAAATTATTCGTATCTTTGAAAGATAGCAATAATTTTCAGGATATGTTTGACAGGGAAATTTATGTGTCCCGCCGCCGTACTCTTCTGGAAAAGATGTCGGCCGGGACTGAAAACAACGGCATAGCAATATTCCCCGGAAATGCCGAGGCTCCGCAGAATTACAGGGGCAATGACTACAAATTCCGGCAGGACAGTTCTTTCCTCTATTATTGGGGGATAGACGAGCCGGGGTTTGCGGCCATTCTTGACCTTGACAGCGGGGATGAATGCATCTTCGGGGATGATGTGGACATAGATGACATCATCTGGATGGGGCCGCAGGAGTCGGTTGCATCAAAAGCAGCTCGGGTGGGGGCGAATGTATCCGCCCCGTATGCCGAGTTTGAAAAGGCTGTCCTCAAGGCGAAGTCACAGGGTCGCAAAATCCATTTCCTTCCGGCTTCAAGGTATTACAATACGCTGAAGCTTTCTCTCCTGCTCGGAACATCTCCGGAAGCAGTCAGGACGGTGGCAGCCATGGATGCGCCTGTCGCCGGCGGAATGCTTTCTCATGCTTCCGAGGAACTTGTCAAGGCCGTGATATCCATGCGCCTGATAAAGCAGGACTGTGAGATAGAGGAGATTGACAAAGCCTGCGAAATAGGGTATCTGATGCATACTGAAGCCCGCAATGCCTGCCGCCCGGGCGTCCCGGAGCAGGAAATAGTCGGACGGATGGAAGGCGTGACCATTTCCAGGGGATGGGGCGTGTCCTTTGCCACAATCCTGTCCCAGCATGGGGAGACTCTGCACAATCACAGGCATGACGGCATCATCACTCCCGGCAATCTGCTGGTCATCGACGCCGGGGCGGAGAGCAATACACACTATGCTTCCGACTTTACCCGTACCCTGCCGTGCGGAGGAAAGTTCACTCCGAAACAGCGGGCTGTATATGACATAGTCGCAGACTGCAATGAACTTGCGTTCCGTCTGGCAAAACCAGGCGTGGCATACCGGGATGTGCACATTCAGGTTGCCGTGAGGATGCTTGATGGCCTCAAGTCCCTCGGCCTTGTAAACGGTTCTCCGGAAGATATGGCGGCAGAGGGAATAGCCGGCCTCTTCATGCCTCATGGACTCGGGCACAATATGGGTATGGATGTCCATGATATGGAAGACCTCGGCGAAGACTTTGTCGGCTATGATGAGGACCAGGCCCGGTCTCCGCAGCTCGGCCTCGGATCCCTGAGGATGGCCCGCAGGCTCCGTCCGGGCCATGTCATTACTGACGAACCCGGCATTTATTTCGTCCCTGCCCTCATCAGCAAGTGGAAGGCTGAGGGCACGGACAAGGGTATGGTCAACTATTCAAGGCTTGAGGCTGAGTATCTGGACTTCGGAGGCATACGGCTTGAGGATGACCTGCTCATAACAGCAGACGGATGCCGGCGTCTGGGCCCGCACAGGCTGCCGATTGCCGCCGATGATGTTGAGGCTGCCATGGCAGAATGATTGTCATGGTGATTTGAACGGACAACAGATTAGCTGAAATCTTTTTATGGAAATTGTAGTAGCGATAATAGCGGTTCTGTGCGGTGTCATCGGCATCTTGGGCAGTATCCTTCCGGCATTGCCCGGCCCTCCGCTCACATGGGCCGGCCTTCTTCTCCTCTATTTCTGGGGCGGGACCAATGGAGACGGAGAGCCGATGTCCCTGACTGTCCTTCTTGTGATGCTTGGGGTGACAGTGCTTGTGTCAATAATTGACTATGTAGTCCCCATGTATCTTACCAAGGCTACCGGCGGGACAAAATATGCTGAACGCGGGGCTCTTGTCGGTCTTATTCTGGGGTCGTTTCTGATACCTCCCCTGGGTATGATCATCGGGTCTTTCCTCGGAGCATTCCTGATGGAAATATATTATGCCAGAAAAACATCGGGGGATGCACTGAAGGCCGCGGCCGGTTCATTCCTCGGCTTTCTCCTCGGTACAGGCATCAAGATAGTTGCCTGCTGCGTAATGATGTATTATATAGTGGTTTACATGTTTTAGTGGTGCTCCGGACGGGGGTCGAACCCGTACGGGCATTTCTGCCCAAGGGATTTTAAGTCCCTCTTGTCTACCGATTCCAACACCAGAGCAGTCCTGCAAAGATAGGAGAAATTTCGGGCATTTCATAAAGAAATGTCTTGCACAAGACGGGAATGTTTGATAAATTCGTAATCCTGATGATGTCAGATGCCAAATAAATGCTTATCCGCAAGTAGCTTATATTGATGAAAATCCTGGTGGACAATATGGTCGGACACAAGCCCGGCAAAAAGGCGGCGCTTGTCTGGGACCGTGTCTCTGATGCGGTGTCCGGCATTCCCGGAGTCTGTCCTGTTGTCCATGACGGGAAAAGGTCAATGCGGGCAGTACAGGCCTTCCTGTCTGAATCCAACGGAAGAAAAGATGCTCCGGCTCTGATTGTCAGTATATCGGGAGTCCTGCCTCTTTTCTGGCATCCTGACCGCAGGATTACAAAAACAGCCGTCGCTGTGTACAGTCTGGATTTCGTGTCCTCCCTGAGGGGATATACATGGTTGCAGAGGCATTTGCTCAACCTGCGGTATCACCGCCTGCGCCGCCTTGCCGACTATTTCATTGCTGCTGACAGTCATGTGGCGGACGACCTTCACAAATACTATTTCATTCCCCGCGACAGGATTATAGACGCCGGAGACAGCGCTGGCATGGCCGATGTGCTGTCAGGGATTATCCGCTGTCGACAAAGCCGAGGGTGACGGCACTGATTCGCGCCTTTTGCTTCGCTTCACATTCCTCCGCAGCCTTTCTCAAGGCCCGGAAGCATTCGAATATTGTCGCTCCGGTAGTAAACACATCGTCGACAAGGATTATATGTGTTGCATCCGCCATGGCGCGGATACTGTCCGGTCGGACTGAAAATGCATTCCTTACATTTTCCCGCTTTGATTCCACGTCGAGTTTTGTCTGGGTCTTTGTCTTTCTGGTCCTGACAAGGATGTCGGTCCTGAGGCCGGCTCCAAGACATCCGGCAATTTCTTTTGCTATCACTTCCGCCTGATTGTATCCTCTTTGCCATAGTCTTGTCCAGTGCAGCGGGACGGGTATCACAACATCTGCATTTGAGAATAGGCTGGAGCCGGCAAGTCTGTCTCCCAGCATCTTCCCGAAGAATCTGCCGCAGCCGGTGTCGCCCTTGTATTTGAGACGGTACTGTATTTTCCTGTATGGGGCGTCATCCCTGTACATGAAAAGCGCTGCGGCATATCCGTAAGGCTCCCTATCCTGAATTTTCTCTTCATTGCCGGCACCATCTTCCGTTGCCCTCCGGGGCCCGGTTTCACTTTGGATCATTTCGTTGAACTTGTCCGCCATCCTGTTGTGCTCAAGTTTCCAGAAATGGGTGAAAGGGAATTCTCCGAGACAGTATATGCAGATGAATTGTTCGGCAGAGAGGAGCCTGCGGCCGCAGATTGTACAATACCGCGGCAATATTATGTCGGCCGTCGCCGCCATGGCGAGACTGAAGGATGTCCGGATATTTCTGACAAGGCCGTTTTTCATCATGTGTTTTTTTTGTAAGTGCTAATTTAGACATGAACGGCGTTGGTCCGGTGCAGAAAAAGAAAAATGATTTTTTAAAAAGTGAATGAAATTATAAAAAGAGAAAATGAATACTAAATTCTTTACCTGATGAACTCGGAAAGATGTAACTGCTGCCTTTTCTTATTGGAATTCAGCAAACTGACAATATAACTCAGAAGATTATGAATAAATCATTTATCAAGACAATTTTTCTATTTTTGAGTATGTCTTTTGGAGTGTCAATGACACTCCGTTTTCAATAACTCTATCTCCCAACGAATCATATACCTATTATCAGGACACCAATAGCGGTCATGTTGAGGACGGGAAAACACCGCTATATTTAGCGACTTCTATAAAATTTTCAGGAGAAACAGTGGGAGCTGTAGAGTATTCTGATGAGTTCCGTGAAATGTGGACAGTGGAAGCTGATAAACACATGGTGTTTAGGATCACGAAGTCTCTTTTTCAAGCAGAATAGGTCATAAAACAAAGAAAAAAGTGACTCAAAGGCGGATTTCAGGCATTGTGCAGAAAATCCCCTTTGAGTCATTTTCAATGCATTTCCGGCAGACAGATGAAATATGCCGGACTTGTTTCTTCGTTCTTTAGCAATTCATTGCGCCGCAGCAGTGGATGACCTGACCGCTGACATAAGATGAGAGCGGGCTGGCGAGGAAGAGGGCTACATTGGCCACATCTTCCGGTGTGCCGCCTCTGCGGAGAGGAATCTGCTTCTCCCACTCTTCACGCACTTTCTCAGGGAGTGCGTTGGTCATGTCGGTGATGATGAAGCCCGGGGCAATGCAGTTTGCACGGATACCGCGGGGACCCATTTCCTTTGCAATTGACTTTGCAAGACCGATGAGTCCGGCCTTTGAAGCAGAGTAGTTGCACTGTCCTGCATTTCCGGATACGCCCACGACGGAAGACATGTTGATGATGCTTCCTTCGCGCTGCTTTGCCATGGCCGGAGTGACCGCATGGATGAAGTTGAATGCAGACTTGAGGTTTACGGTAAGCACTGCATCCCACTGGGCCTCGGTCATTCTCATCATGAGCCCGTCCTTTGTGATGCCGGCATTGTTGACAAGAATGTCAATGTGCCCGAATTCCTTGAGGATTTCGTTCACGACAGTATGTGTCTCTTCGAAGTTGGCTGCGTTTGAAGCATATGCTTTCACTTTGACCCCGTAAGCCGCGATTTCCTTTTCTGTGGCTTCGGCTGCCTCATTGATGACAAGGTCTGTAAAGGCGATGTCAGCGCCTTCGGATGCGTATTTCAAGGCAATTGCCTTTCCGATACCTCTTGCCGCACCTGTGATGAGTGCGACTTTTCCGTCAAGAAGTCCCATTTTTCGTCTGGTTTTATAAAATTTAACTTAATTCCTGCAAAATTATCCATATCAATCCGATTAACCAAAAATTCCGGATGAAATTTATGGTTTTCTCCGAATCGTTCCGCCGGGATGTCCCTATCTGTATGAATGGTCTCTCGGGAAATCCTTGCCTTCCCAGGCTTTTTTTGATGTCCAGTCCTCTGCCTCCGATGTCCAGAACGGGTCGTCTGCCGGCAGGCCCAGAGGAAGGAATGCAAGGGATGCCATATAAAGGCTTCCGTTGTTGGTGTAATAATCGGATATTTCCGGCTGCGAGCCGTTGAATCCGAGGGTAAGGAACCCCTTTTTATTATAGTTCCGGCTGTCTCCGAACATATTTTCTATGACAGCTGTCATT
>JADIMJ010000020.1 GCA_017694835.1 Candidatus Cryptobacteroides gallistercoris | reverse complement strand
GTATTGTAGAGTGTGCCGAAGAATTTCCGTCTTATTTCATCGACACCCGCCTCATCGAACTTGAGGTTGTCCCATGGCTGGGAATTGGTGAGCATATACCACCTGAGGGCATCTGCTCCGTATTTGTCGAGAGCCTTGAACGGGTCCACGGCATTGCCGAGGCGCTTGCTCATCTTGTTGCCGTCCTTGTCAAGCACCAGTCCGTTGGAAATGACTCTCCTGAACGCGCACTTGTTGCTGACCATCGTATTGATGGCATGAAGCGTATAGAACCATCCCCTCGTCTGGTCCACTCCCTCGGCTATGAAGTCCGCGGTCTGGCCGAATTTCGGGGAATGCAGGTTCCTCAGTCCCTCCTGGGCATAAGGCATTGCTCCCGAATCGAACCAGACGTCAATCAGGTCCGCTTCCCTCGTCATTTTCTTTCCTGACGGGGACACGAGATATATCCTGTCGACATACGGGCGGTGGAGGTCTATCCTGCCATAATTCTCCTTTGACATGTCGTCAGGATTGAATCCTTTGTCCTTCAGAGGATTGGATGACATGTAACCTGCCTCCACAGCTTTATCAATCTCAGCATACAGTTCCTTGAGGGAACCGATGCATTTCTCTTCCTTACCGTCCTCCGTGCGCCATATCGGAAGCGGAGTTCCCCAGTAGCGGCTGCGGGAGAGGTTCCAGTCCTGGATGTTCTCAAGCCATTTCCCGAAGCGTCCCGTACCGGTCGAAGCAGGCTTCCAGAGTATGGTGTCGTTGAGCTCCATCATCCTGTCGCGGACAGCAGTTGTCTTTATGAACCATGAATTGAGCGGGTAGTAGAGCACCGGCTTGTCCGTCCTCCAGCAATGCGGGTATGTATGCACATGCTTCTCTATCTTGAATGCCTTGCCCTGCTGCTTGAGCATCACGCAAAGGTCAATGTCAAGCGTAGGCGCATCCGGAGCCAGGGATGAATCGTATGCGTTCTTGACATATCTTCCGGAATATTCGCGGTATTCAGGGGCAACCCTTTCGGCCACATAACCGGGGTCCATGTCTTCTATCCTGTAGAACCGGCCTTTCCTGTCAACCTGCGCCTGCCTGTCTCCGTTTTTGTCCACTACCATAAGCGGAGGCACACCGGTAGCCTTGGCCACCTTGTCGTCGTCCGCGCCGAAGGTCGGGGCAATATGGACGACGCCGGTCGTGCCCTCTTCAGTCGTCACATAATCTCCCGGGATAACCCTGAAGGCACCCTCATCCGGCCTGAACCAAGGTATAAGCTGGTGATATGAAATCCCGACAAGCTGGCGGCCCTTGAATTCACCGTCAAGCACCCTGTAAGGGACGAGCTTGTCGCCGGGCTTGTAGTCCTCAAGGGCAAGTCCCTTCGCCTTTGCATTGAAGACAGAGTCCACAAGCACCTTGGCGACCACATATATGGCAGGGGCACCGGTGTAAGGATTGAATGACATTACCCTTACATATGTGATGTCCGGACCGACGCACAATGCGGTGTTGGAAGGGAGCGTCCACGGAGTGGTCGTCCATGCCAGGAAATACACCGGCACCGTCTCGCAGCCGTAAAGCGGCTGGGACTTTTCATTCTTGATGACCTCGAACTGCACAACAGCCGTGGTATCCTTGACATCCCTGTAGCAGCCCGGCTGGTTCAGTTCATGGGAACTGAGTCCCGTCCCGGCGGCTGGAGAATACGGCTGGATTGAGTACCCCTTATACAGCAGCCCCTTCCCGTAGATATCCTTCAGAAGATACCAGAGGGTCTCGATATATCTGTTGTCGTATGTGACATAAGGGTCGTCCATGTCCACCCAATAGCCTATCCTCTCAGTCAGCGACACCCATTCCCTGGTATACTTCATCACCTCCTGGCGGCAGGCATTGTTGTAGTCCTCCACGGATATTTTCGATCCGATGTCCTCCTTGGTTATCCCAAGCTTCTTCTCCACGCCCAGCTCAACCGGGAGGCCGTGCGTATCCCATCCGGCTCTTCGCGACACCCTGTACCCTGTCTGGGTCTTGTACCGGCAGATTGCGTCCTTGATGGACCTCGCCATCACATGGTGGATGCCGGGCATACCGTTGGCTGAAGGGGGGCCTTCAAAAAAGACAAACTCAGGCGCTCCTTCCCGCACTTTCAGGGATTTTCCGAAAGCATCATTCTTCTTCCAGCGCTCCAGGATGCCGTTGTTGACGGAGACAAGGTCCAGTCCTTTATATTCGTTGAACTTCATGTCAATAATCCGATTTTTTAGCTATTTTTGCAAAATCAAGTATTCTTGAAATTTTCAATCTGCAAATATAGAAATTTTATTGCAAAATGAATGTTCTGGATATTATTCTGCTGCTCTGTTTCATCCCTGCCATAATCGCCGGCATAAGAAAGGGATTCATCGCCCAAGTCATTTCCATAATATCAATCATCATCGGGATATGGCTGTCATTCCGGTTCTCGGAACTTGTGGGAGGATGGCTGGACCAATGGATTGATGCTTCTGCGGACATACTTCATGTCGTTGCATTCGCTGTCATCCTGATTCTGGTCATCATAGGATTCTCCCTGCTCGGAAGACTCCTTGAGGCGACAATAAAGATCATCCTGCTCGGCTGGCTGAACAAACTTCTGGGATGTGTTTTCGCAGTGGCCAAATATGCTCTGGTAATCGGGCTGCTGATTATGGCATTCGACTGGCTGAACAATGAATTCGGACTGGTCAAGGCAGCTGTCCTCGACCAGTCTGTCCTGTACAGCACCCTGCTTGACGTCGCAGACAAGGTATTCCCTTATCTCAAGGGTCTGGTAAACGGAGCGGCAGCTCCTGAAGCATAAAGTCAGGTTCAAGATGGACAGATTCATATTGATAGAAACCTCCACGGCCCTGTGCTCGGCCGCCATTGCCGAAGACGGAAGGATTGCCGCATACAGGGAAAGTTCGGGAGACAGGCAGCATGCCTCGCTCACAGCAGTGTTCATAGACGAAATGCTCAAAGAACTCGGACTCACAGCCGGTGACTGCGATGCAGTATGCGTAAGCATGGGCCCAGGCTCATATACAGGGCTGAGGGTCGGAGTATCCACTGCAAAAGGGCTGTGCTTCGGGGCCGGCATTCCGCTGCTTGCAGTCGGCACGCTTGATATCCTTGTGAGACAGGCCGTCTGCGACGGGATTGTTCCGGAAGGATGCCGGTATATCGTACCCATGATCGACGCAAGGAGGATGGAAGTATATTCGGCAGTATTCGACACAGAATGCAGGAGACTCACCGACATCGAGCCGACAATCGTCGGGCCTGGAAGTTTCTCGGACAGGCTGCATGAAGGCCCCGTGCTTTTCATAGGCGACGGCGCCGGGAAATGCGCCTCTGTCATCACTTCCCCTCAGGCCCATTTCGCACAGTGCTGCCCCAAGGCCTCATCAATGCTGGTACCGGCAACAGCAGAATACAAAGAAAAACGGTTCAAGGACGTAGCGTACTTTGAACCGTTCTATCTGAAAGAATTCGTTGCCACTGTGAGCAAGAAGAAGTTTTTCTAAAGAAGTCTGTCCAGGACCCTCCTCAGGGACTTCCCGTCAGTGATTTTCTCATCCACGAGACTGCCGTCCGCTATCACGAAGGAAACCGGCAGAGTCGAGATATTGTAGAGCCTTGCCACCCGGGCATTCATCCCGGCAATGTCACAGGCATTGATCCACGGCAGGCCCTGGTCCTTGACTACACTTGCCCATGCGGCCTTGTCCGCATCCAGCGCCACCTGATAAATCTCAAGACCGCGGGAATGATAGTCCTCGTATATCGGCTTGAGCACATCAAGATTGAACATTTTCTGACTGGCATTGCCGGATGTCCAGAAATGGAGGAGAATCACCTTTGCGTCCACTTCACTCAGGCGGACCTTCTCCGCATTTATGTCAGTGAGCTCAAAGTCAGGATAGCCGACTTCCCCGGCATTCTGCAGGCGTACTTTAAGGTCAAGCAGATCCGCCCTGCGCCCCGCCTCGTCTTTCAGGGCCTTCACATACTTTGATTCAGGATATACCGTTGCGAGGGAATCGCTTATATTGCTGAAGTGTATGGCGTCGGTAATCTGGCCGAATACCGGCAGGCGGTCAGGACCGGCAGTCTGATACAGCACAGGAACGGAAGTAAGCGAATACGGATTCTCCATGATATAACGGAGCCTGTCCCTGTAATAGCTGATATATGCCGCACCGGCCTGTTTCCTTGTCAGGGCCGCCTCCTCCGAATCCGGAGGGAGGACAGAGAGGCGATTCGTCAGGGAATCGAACTTCGCTGTAAATTCGGCGTATTTTTTCTCCACATCGGCGAATTTCCGGCTTTCTGCCGAACCTTCTGTCGTAAAATTGCCGAGGGTATCCGACACGACTGCCACATGATCTCCCCGTTCGAGAAGCATCGAGGCAATCTTCGTGTCTCCCCTGAAGACATACACGAATTCAGGCTGCCCCTTTTCAACATCAAGCCTGTAGGTATATTTCCCATTCCGGTTGACCTTCACCGTATCCAGGACCTCATACCTGTCGATGTCAAGTTTCTTCAGTATGACCTCAGAAGAAGGGGCGTCAGCCAAAGTCCCGTCAATCGTGGCCTTTCCCCCGCATGACGCAAGGGCAACAGCCGCACATGCCAGGGCAGCGCAGATGCCCGGCGTCCCCGGGAAACTAAAGCTTTTCATATTCCGTAAGAATTGATGATGCGATGGAGCTGAATCTTTCCCGGGAAAGTTCCAGTTTCTTCTTCCTGAAATCCAGGTCCTGCTCAGTCTGGAGCGGGACCAGATGAATATGCACATGCGGCACCTCCATGCCAAGGACAGCAACGCCCACCCTCTTGCACGGCACGGCAGCCTTGAGCGCCCGGGCCACTTTTTTTGCGAAGGCGCAGAGCCCGAGATATGTCGCGTCGTCAAGATTGAAGATATAGTCATCCTCCACATGCTTGGGGATGACAAGAGTATGGCCTTCGGCAAGCGGATTTATATCAAGGAATGCATAGAAATCCTCATTCTCCGCCACTTTGTACGACGGAATCTCTCCCGTTGCAATCTTTGTGAAAATTGTCGGCATAGGCTAAAGGGTGATGTCAAGGATTTCAAACTTGATTGTTCCGGAAGGGACTTTAGCCTCAACGGTCTCTCCCTTGGAGTGTCCCATGAGCGCCCTGCCTATAGGTGTGGTCGCCGCGAGTTTGCCGGCAGAAAAGTCGGCCTCGCTTTCCCCGACAAGCGTGAACTCCACAACCTGTCCGTTGGAAAGATTCTTCACCTTCACCTTGTTGAGCATCTGGACCTTGTCAGTACCTATCTGCGACTCGTCTATTACCCTCGCATTGGCCACGAGGTCCTGCAGCTTGGAAATCTTAAGTTCAAGAAGGCCCTGGGCCTCGCGGGCGGCCTCGTACTCCGCATTTTCAGACAAGTCCCCCTTGTCCCTTGCCTCGGCAATCTGCGCGGAAATCACCGGTCTCTGAGCAATGGCCTCCGACAAATCCTTCTTCAGCTTGTCAAGGCCCTCCTGAGTCATGTAATGTAATGCCATGATATCTTAAAATTAAATTATACAACTAAAAAGGAGTCCTGTGAATGGACACAGAACCCTGAACAACTCTTGCAAATATAGCAAATATTTTCCGGACTTCTAGAATTTGGGCTTCATTATTTCCGAATAAATCACCAGTTTCTTCGGATCTATCTCAAGCTTCTTCACAGGACCGGCAGCCGGCTTCGTCCCGGCGCTTCTTTTCTTCCGGTCGGCTATTATGTCCTTGACAGACCGGTAGCCGCCTTCAAGCAGTTCCTGAGGGATATCCTGCAGTACAGGATGATTAGCGTCAACATTGCCGACGGTATCCGGCCGGACAGCAGGGGCTGCCCCGGCGGAAGGGGAAGCGGCGGTTTCCTGTTCATCGTCTTCCCTGGACCCTGTGACAGTGTCCATTATCTCCCGGAACTGCCTTGCCTGGTCAATCTTGCCGGCCTGCTTGAGCTTTTTCTCTATTACAGGCCCCACAATGGCAAACAAAATGACCAGAAGAGTGAGTATTGTACCTAAATCCATAATATACCGAAGCTTCAACCGACACAAAAATAATAATATTTTGCCGAAAAGCAACCGCCGGCAATATCCGGCCCTTATCTGCGCAGGGCCTCCGTGGCCTCCAGGCCCGCCATGCAGTTCTCCCTGTCCCGTTCGAGCTGACTCCTGAGGGCATCTATTGACTCGAACCTGACCTCGTCCCTGATCTTGCGGACAAAGGTAACCCTGATGTCCAGGCCGTAGATGTCCTGGTCGAAGCCGAATATGTTGGTCTCGATTGTCCTCATGTTCCCGGCGCCGACCGTCGGATGAGTGCCGATGTTGCACATCCCGTAAAAATGTCCGCCGAGAGTCTCCACCTCCACCTCATACGCGCCGTTGGCAGGTATCTGCTTGAGAGGCTCATACAGTTGCATATTGGCAGTCGGGAAGCCCATTGTCCGGCCGATGCGGTTGCCGGCGACCACTACTCCGTGCAGAGAATATCTGTAGCCCAGCATCGCCTCTGCCCCCACGACGTCTCCAGCTTCGAGGGAAGCGCGGATTTTGGTGGAACTCACCGCCATGCCTGATGAGGAAGAAGCCACCGGAGCATCGATTACCTGAAGTCCGAGGCCTTCTGCCACAGAACGGGCTCCGGCCGAATCCAGGGAATCGCTTCCGAACCTGTTGTCGTATCCGAGGACTATGGCCCTGCCCCCGAATTTTCCGATGACAATGTCCCTGAGGTACTCCGAAGACGTCATGGCACTGAACTCCCTCGTAAACTTCAGGACCTCGATATGGTCCACGCCGAGAGACCTGAGCATCCGCGTCTTCTCATCCATCGTGGACAGAAGCCGCAGCGTCCTTGCCCCTGACTGGAGAACAGTACGGGGATGAGGCCAGAAGGTTATCACCATGCTCTCATCCCCTTGCTGCTGTGCTGTCCCGACCAGCTTGTCTATGACAAGACGGTGCCCTGTATGGACACCGTCGAAAAAACCGGTCGCTATAACCATTTCACTAATTCAAAGTCCTGTCTGTGAGGCAGAAGCTGATTCTTTGCATAAATCCTCGCCGCTACCTGGTACATTCCTGTGCGCTCCGGAAGAATCTGTGCCTGATATCTGGCGACGCCGTCGACATTGAGTTCGACCGGAGTAAACTCGTACTTTTCCTGAATATGGAGCTTGCCCTTGGAATCGGTCATGGCGAAAAGAAGTTCCACTCCGATTTCCTCCGGACGGAGATCTCCTATATTGAGGACCACCTCGGCATTGAATTCATTGCCGAGAGAAACATCCGTATACGAGCTGTCAGGCTTCTTCACGGAAACGACGCCGATGCTCTGCCACTCCCTGCGCATATGCTTTTTCCATGCCGCAATCTCCCTGGCCAGACTGTAGTCGTCTGCGATGAGGCCGGCGGTACGGACGGACTCAGGCTGATAGTACTGGTTGATGTAGTCTGTCAGCATCCTGTTGGTCGTAAAGTTGCAGGCAACCATTGCCACGGTGTTCTTGATGTATTCTATCCATGCCGGAGAATAGCCAGAAGCATCCTTCTTGTAGAAAGTAGGGGCAATCTCATTCTCGATGATGGTATAGATAGTGGCGGCGTCAAGCTCATCCTGATAGTTCTGGTCATCATATGTCCTTTCCATAGGAAGTGCCCAGCCTGCTCCCGGCTTGTAGCCCTCGACCCACCATCCGTCAAGAACGGAGAAATGCATCACGCCGTTCATTGCCGCCTTCTCTCCTGAAGTTCCCGATGCCTCGAGAGGACGGGTAGGATTGTTCATCCACACATCCACGCCCTGGACAAGAAGCTTGGCAAGAGTAATGTCGTAGTCAGGCACGAAGACAATCTTCCCGATGAATCTGTCCTGCTTGGAAATGTCGACAATCATCTTGATGAGGTCCTGTCCCGCCTTGTCTGCCGGATGAGCCTTTCCTGCGAATATGAACTGTACCGGCTGCTCCGGATTGTTGACAATCTCATTGAGCCTGTCAAGGTCCCTGAAGAGCAGATGCGCCCTCTTGTAAGTCGCAAAGCGTCTTGCGAATCCGATTGTGAGCACATCATCGCGGAGAGTATCCTTGATGGTCACAATCTGGCGCGGGGAATAATGGTTGGTTGCCGCAGGATTGGACAATTTGTCCTTGATGGCCTCAATAAGCCTCTTCCTCAACACTGTACGGACATTCCATACCTCGGCGTCAGACACCTTGTAGATACCCTCGAAGCAAGATTTGTCATAGTGGTGTGTCTTGAATTCCTCCCCGAACACCTTGGCGTGGATATCCTTCCATTCAGGGGCAGTCCAGGTAGGGTAATGCACTCCGTTTGTAACATAGCTCACATGAAGTTCCTCCGGAAGATAGCCCGGCCACATGCCGGAGAAAATCTCCTGGCTCACCTTGCCGTGAAGCCATGACACACCGTTGACTTCCTGCGATATGTTGGCGGCAAGATAGCTCATCGAGAATTTCTCGTTAGGGTCGTCGGCATTTATTTTCCCGAGCCCCATGAGAGTATGCCAGTCAATCTTGAGACGAGGAGGGTAGTGTCCTATGTATTTCCTGAGAAGCCCCTCGTCAAACGCGTCATGACCGGCAGGGACAGGGGTGTGCGTCGTAAACAGAGATGAAGCCCTCACTACTTCCATTGCCTCCGGAAAGTCAAGGTTGTCCTTGGAGATATATTCATAAAGTCTTTCAAGCCCGATGAATGCGGCATGTCCCTCGTTGCAGTGGTATACCTCCGGATTGAGGCCGAGCTTCCTGAGGGCACGGATACCTCCTACGCCAAGGAGAAGTTCCTGCTTCAGACGGTTCTCCCAGTCACCTCCGTAGAGATGGTGGGTGATTGACCTGTCTTCAGGGAGATTCTCCTCATAGTCGGTGTCAAGGAGATAAAGGTCCGTACGGCCTACCTCCACCCTCCATATTCTTGCATGGAGATTCCTTCCCGGGAATGCGATGCTGACCGTCATCCAGTTGCCGGAAGCGTCACGGACAGGAGAGGCAGGAATCTTCATGAAATCCTGGGCATCGTATTTTGCCACCTGGTCGCCCTGTGAGGAAAGAATCTGGGTGAAGTAACCGTATCTGTAGAGGAGGCCGACCGCCACAAGATTGGTATTCATGTCGCTGGTCTCCTTCAGATAGTCTCCGGCAAGGATGCCGAGGCCTCCGGAATATATCTTCAGGGATGTGTCAAGGCCGTATTCCATACAGAAATATGCCACTGACGGGCTCTTTCTCTCGGCCTTCAGCGCCATATAGGCATTGAATTCCTCCATTACTGCGTCAAGGGCACCGACGAAAGCCTCGTCATTTTCAAGCGCCTTGTATCTCTTCAGGCTCACCATGTCGAGCATGGCAATCGGATTTTCTCCTGATGCCTGCCATGCCTTCGGGTCCATTGTCCTGAAAAGATTCCTGGCTGATTCATTCCAGCACCACCACAGATTTCTTGATAGTATCTCAAGTCCTTTGAGCCTGTCAGGAAGATGGCGGGAAACGAACACGCTGTTCCACGACGGCTGATTCACATCTATCTTAATATACTGCATTGATTTATCATCCCTTGACTCAGGGAATGCTCCTTTTTCTGATATAACTTTCTCAATGGCCTTGGAATAGGCTTCCTTGTAATATACGATATTGTTTTCCCACAGAGCTATCTCCGATACCTCCTTGGCGTTGTCCATATATACTTTCCTTGACTCCTTGGTCAGGCGGGCAATCTCCTTCACCCTTCCGACCACTTCCTCAACCACATTGTTGTAGTTGGAGTCATTGCGGGTGACGACACTGATGCCAGGATGCTCTTTCCCATAGTGGGACCTCACCCAAAGGCCGAAGCCTGCGAGGCTCGTGGTAAGGGTAGGCACCTTGAAGGCAAGGCTCTCAAGCGGAGTATAGCCCCACGGCTCATAATATGAAGGGAAAAGCGTAAGGTCAAGTCCCACGAGAAGATCATAGTACGGCATGTTGAAAATTCCGTCATTGCCGTTCAGGTATGAAGGAATGAAATATACCTTGACCTTGTCCCCGTGACTGTTGCGGAAATTGAGTTCGTTGAGGCGGCGGGTAACGATGTCATAGTCCGGGTCCATCAGGTAATGCGATGTCCTGGTCTCATACGATGACCCGTTCCCGTTCAGCTTTGCCACCAGCTCCTTGTCCGGGCCGTTGTTGCCTGAAGGAATGAGGATGAACGCCTGTATGCTCTTGCCTTCGAAGTCCGACTTGTTCAGACGGTCAAGCGCATCTATGAACACGTCAATTCCCTTGTTCTTGTACTCGTATCTTCCGCTTATGCCTATGAAAACGGAATTCTCCGGCACGGCCTCGCCCGACATTGCGGCTGCAATCTCCACGAAACGGGCCCTGGCCACCTTGCGCTTCTGCTCGTATTCTTCTTCACTTGCCGGCGTGAAACTGTTCTCGAACCCGTTCGGAGTGACAATGTCCACATCCCTCTCGAGGAACTGCTTGCATTCCGCGGCAGTGATTTCACTGACAGTAGTAAAGACATCCGCATTCTGCGCAGAATGCTTTTCAAGTGAATGTCTGGCAAGCACATTGAAATCCCTTGCCTTTGCGTCTCCGTTGTATACGCCCATGGCATCATACAGAGGAAGGTTGTTGCCGGCGAGACAGCGTCCGACCACTGTGGCATGGGTAGTGAAGACTGTGGCCACAGGAAGCTTGGTGCCCTTTATGTAAAGGAGTCCGGCTCCTGTCATCCACTCATGGAACTGGGCCACCACCTTGTCCGCAGGACTCAGGTTGAACTTATAGAAACTCTCGACAACCTTTCCGGCCGCATAGCCGAAAAGAGCTGATTCGATGTAATCCCAGTTGCCTGTCAGTGAATCGACACCGAACTTCTTCCAATATTCTGTGAGAATCTCGTCTTTCTGGGTAATGAATTGCTTGAAATTCACCAATATGGCCACCGGTTTGCCGGGGATGTTCCATTTGCCGACTCTGATTCCCAGACCTTCAGCAGCCGCCTGGGCCTTCCATGCGCTGTAAAGGTGCGGATCTTCAATAAAATCCGGATTGCTTTCCGTATCCATCCATACGTCCGGACCGATCAGGATATGGTGCCTCTTTAATTCGCTTTTAAGGTAGAGGGATTTGGTCGCGATGACCGTATAGATTCCCCCTACCTTATTGCAGACTTCCCAACTGATCTCGAACAGATAATCCGGTCTGATCAATTCTTTGCTCATCTATGTCTATTTGGTTTTTGTTGTTCTCTTCTTCGGAGCGGCTGTCTTTTTGCCGGCGGACTTCACGGCTGTTTCAGTCCCGGCGGAAGCCTTTGCAGTCTTTGCCTTTGCGGAAGTCTTTGCGGAAGACTTCGTTGCGGAAGACTTTGCAGACCTTGTCCTGCCTTTGCCCTCGGCTTTTGCGGCTGCAAATTTAGCATCAGAAACCGAAATTGCATCATCTACCCTCAAAATAAAATCGCTGAGGACATTCATATAATTGATAAATGCCTCATATGGAGTATCATAAGGGTTGAAATATTTATGTACGGCACCGTCGGAGAAGAACTTCGTGCACATATAATAGAAGTGGTCGCTTTCCTGAAGATGGCCATAGTCTGACCACAGGGCCTCGTCATCCACAATCGACAGTTTCTCCTCGAGGCTGTAAAGCTTGCCGAAGGCATCATTCTGGAGTTCGTTTCCGAGCCATGCAGTCACATCCCTCTCTTCATCTGCCCATGAAATAGGATCCGGGACATCGAGCACACCCACAGACTCATGCTTTCTGGCTGCCTGCGTAGGGGTGACGAATTCAAATTCCCCGTCCTTGAGGACTACATCAGGGAAATACCTCATGAAATCAAAGATGCCGCTCTGTGCCTTCTGGTGCTCCCCGAATGTCTCATAGTCCATGAACAGGTTGACAATCTCGTCGTTCTGGGCTGCCGCCTTGATCCATGAGAGATATTTCTCTCCTGTAAGAGGCCAGTCCGGCCAGTTCTTGTCCGAGAATCTGAATGCGATGTCATCGCTGAGGGAGGAGTTCTTGAGCAGGAGCTTGAGCTTCGGTGCCATTGCTCCTGAATATACATAGTTCGGGCTCTTCCATCCGAGGACATGCTTTGCGCCCTCCGTCAGCATGGTCTTGAATCCCATGTCATAGACCATCTCCCCGATGGCATCCGAATATATGAGCTCCGTGTTCCTGAAAGCCTTGGGAGTGACTCCGAAATAATTTTCAATGGCTTCCCGATGCTTCATCACCTGGTGCTTGAATTCATCCGGTGATGCAAGTGAAGCAAGTGAATGGTAATAAGTCTCGGAAAGGAACTCCACACAACCGGTGTCGGCGAGTTTCCTGAAGCTCTCGATTACTTCCGGAGCATACCTGTCGAACTGCTCAAGGACAGAGCCCGAAATGGAGAATGTTACCTTGAACTCACCCTTGTGGCGGTTGATCATTTCAAGGAGGAGCGCATTCATCGGGAGATAGCACTTCTGCGCAACCCTCCTCAGGATTGTCCTGTTGGCGAAATCGTCATAATAATGGGAATCCTTCCCTATGTCAAAAAATCTGTATAACCTCAATCTGCTTGGCTGATGTACCTGAAAATACAGACAAATGCTCTTTTTCATAATTATTTAGGATTTTATTTTTTTATCACTGACTCGTAAACTTTCTTGATTTTGTATGCCGCATTGTTCCACTTGAGGGTATTCACCTCATCGTAGCCGCAGCGTGCCGCCATATCTGCAAGCGCTGGGTAGTTGAGCAGGCCGTAGATGGCATCCGCCATCGCGTCGATATCCCAGAAATCCACCTTGATGGCATATTTCAGGACTTCGGCCACTCCCGACTGCTTGGAAATGATTGAAGGCACATTGGTACGCATAGCCTCAAGCGGGGATATTCCGAAAGGCTCCGACACCGAAGGCATGATGTACACGTCCGACAGGGCGAACATCTTCTGCACATCGGCTCCGCGGAGGAAGCCCGTGAAATGGAATCTGTCAGAAATTCCCAGGCGTGCCACATGGCGGATACACCTGTTCATCATGTCGCCGCTTCCGGCCATGACGAAGCGCACATGGCTGCAGCGCTTGAGAACCTTTGCGGCAGCCTCTATGAAATACTCCGGACCTTTCTGGAATGTGATTCTCCCGAGGAATGTGACTACCTTGTCCTTCACTCCCCTCTCCACGGATATGTCCTCACGGCCGCTGAAGTCAACGGCATTGTGCACCGTGACGACCTTGTCCGGGGAAATCCCGTACTTGTTGATCACGATGTTTCTTGTCAAGTCGCTCACGGCAATGACTTTGTCTGCTGCCTCCATGCCCTTCTTCTCAAGGTCATAGACGCGGGTGTCGATATGGTCATCGCTGCTGCGGTCGAATGAAGTGGCATGGACATGCACGACAAGCGGCTTGCCCGTGAGTTTCTTAGCGGCAATTCCGGCAAGATAAGTCAGCCAGTCATGGGCATGGATGACATCAATCTCATCAGCATGCTGCATGGCAATCGTCGCTCCGACCATGGCATACCTTGCAACCTCCTCCATGAGGTTCGCGCCATATTTTCCGGAGAATTTGTATTTCTGCCCGTACTGCACGCGGAAACTCTTCACCTGCTTCTTCCTTTCTTCCTCGACCATGGAGGTGAATTCCTCAGGGTCGACATACGGCACCATGTTTGAACCTATGTGCACAAACTGCACTTTGCCAAGGAATTCGTCCACGGATGTCGTCATGGTATCGACAGGGACATCACTGGCGTTTATGATTGTCACGGCGCTCTGGTCTTCATCTCCCGAAGCCGAAGGCATCACAAAAAGCACATCCACATCATTGACGGCAAGGCCCTTTGTCATACCGTAGCAGGCCGTTCCGAGTCCTCCTGCAATGTGAGGAGGAAATTCCCATCCGAACATCAGGACTTTCATTTCTTCACCTCCTTATATTTCTTCATCAGATAATCTACTCTCAGCAATGCCGCCGTACTGCAGGCGGATGATATGGCTCCATGGGCCTCGTGAGGAGGATCGCCGTCGTAAAGCTCAGAGAATGCGCCTACGCCATGCTTGTTGATGTCGGCATAGAAGCCCTCGGTCAGGTATTCGGCCTTCTTGTAGAAAGACGAGCCGAGCATCACCTTGAAGCAGCAGTCAATGTACGGGCCGAGAAGCGACGGGAATGCACATCCCTGATGGTATGCAAGGTCACGGTCTCTCTGCGAGCCCTCATAAACCCCGCGGTATTTCGGATTGCGCGGAGAAAGGGTCCTGATGCCGCGCGAGGTGACAAGCTCATTGTTGATAACTGAAATCACGGCAGCCTTGACCTCGTCGTCAACCGGAGAATAATCCAGGCAAACGGCAAAGAGCTGGTTAGGGCGGACATCCATGTTCTGCCCGCCGTTGTCCACATAGTCTGCGAGATAGCCGGCCTCCGGATTCCAGAATGCCGGCTGGAAATTCTGAGCCACCAGTTCGCGGACATGCGACCATCTTGCGGCGAAC
Source organism: Candidatus Cryptobacteroides gallistercoris (assembly GCA_017694835.1). Taxonomy (GTDB): domain Bacteria; phylum Bacteroidota; class Bacteroidia; order Bacteroidales; family UBA932; genus Cryptobacteroides; species Cryptobacteroides gallistercoris. The sequence goes on along the minus strand of JADIMJ010000020.1, from coordinate 7,042 downwards.
GCGCTCTTCTTCGCGCCGTACTTCTGCTCCATGTCAAGGGCGAAGCACAGTGCATTGTACCAGAATGCATTGGTCTCGACCTGATAGCCTGCCCTTTCGGTCACAGGATAGCCGTCGACATAGGCATTCATCCAGGAAAGCGCCACCCTGTCCATCTGGGCCCAGAGAAGTCCGTTCGGATGCATGGTGATTTCATTGCGCTTGCCCGGGGCATAGCTGTCTATGATATTCTTCAGGAGTTTTCCGTACTTTTCCCAGATACGCTTTTCTTCTCCCGAATAATGGATGTACTGCTGGATTGTGTCCGTCAGACGCAGTGGAGCCTCCACCTGGGTGGTCCTGCGGAGAAGACGGTCCTGCTCCTCGGCCACGAGATTGTCGAGGATTTCCTCAAATTCCTTGCCCTTGTCTCCGGCATAGAGGGTCAGGCCAGGAAGGGACTCGATTGTCTCCCTGAGGAGTCCGGTCTCAAGCCATGAGAAACCGGCATTGATCCGCTCATGTCCGTTGCGGGTGCATTTGAGAAGGTCGGCGTCATGGACAAGAAGGTCATGATAGCCGCGGATCTCGCTGTGCTTGCGCACGGTGTCCGTGAACTTGCGCTTGAGCTGCTTCGGGTTTTCCGTATTCACGGAAGCCGAGAACACGATGGAATCTCCCGGCTTGAGCTCCGTGACGAAAGTTCCCGGGACGAAGAGGTCCTCCTTGCATTCGAAGCCGCGCCTGAGCTCGTCGGAATATGTGATTCCGTTGTACCAGTAAGGCATATACTTGAACGGGGCCTTGGCGCTGAGCTGGAGATTCAGCTCCGGGAATCCGTCATAGAGACGGAATGAGACGCCGCCGTCCACATCCCTGTACTGTGTGTCTGCCTCAGGGTTCTGATGCGTGAGGCTGTGCACGCTTCTGAAAGCCAGGAACGGCTTGAGGATAAGGGTTGTCTTCGACGGGGCCGCCAGAAGGTCATAGCGGATGAGCACCTGGTCGCTGTCAGGTGCCATGAGGATGGTCTTGGTGAAAAGGATTTCTCCCACCTTGTAAGTAATCTTAGGCTCCGGGTCTGCATCAAAGTCAATGATGTACTTGTGGCCCCTCGGCTCATACACATCGCCGTAGCAATGGATTCCGAGATTGAATTGCCTGCCGTTCATGACAAGACTCTCGTCAAGGGCAGAAAGGAGCACATATTTCCCTCCCCCGAGATTGTCCACAGGTACGGCAAGAAGTCCATGGTAGCGCCTTGTATTGCAGGCCACAATGGATGTGTTGCAATAGGCTCCGGTCTTGCTCGCCGACAGGATTTCCCTTTTCAGGGAATATTCCAGATTGACAAGCTCGGACTTGTTGAATTTAAGAAAAGCCATACTTAAAATATTATAAGGTTAATTATTGTCTGTCCCAATAAATCGTCCCGGCGCTTCAGTCTATTTTCCTCAAGACAACGGCACAGCGGCTCGGAAGGTATAGATAGAGCGTATCTTCGTATTTCTGGTCGCCGTTGGCGGATTTTTCATGCACGGAACAATGCTCTTCCCCTGTCTTCAATCTGGAAAATCCGTCGAACTCCTTTTCGTCCGAGTCAAGGACCATTTCATATTTTCCGGCAGGCGCCGACAGCCCGTAGTCGGAAAAAGATTCGGTCGCATTGAAATTGAGCGCAAAGATACAATTTATTCTTTTGAATACTAATATTTTTTTCTCCTCATCCTGCACCAGAAGCTCGGGACGGCCGTCAAAGATATGCTCCTTATGCGCCAGAGCGACCATCGCCTTGTCGAAAAGCAGGAGATTCTTGTACCGGAGATAGTCAGGACGGGCCAGGGACCACTGCCTGCGGGCATATTTGTATGACCACCCGTTCCCTTCGCGAGGAAAGTCTATCCATTCCGGATGGCCGAACTCATTGCCCATGAAAGTCAGATAACCGTCTCCGGCCGTGGCCATGGTGACGAGCCTTATCATCTTGTGGAGCGCGATTCCCCTGTCCACCACCGCGGAAGTGGAATTCTTATCCATGTGGAAATACATCTCCTTGTCCATGAGGCGGAAAATGATGGTCTTGTCCCCCACCAGAGCCTGGTCATGGCATTCGGCATAGCTGATGGTCTTCTCGTCAGCCCTCTTGTTGGTGAGCTGCCACCACATTTCTCCCATGCTCCATTTCTCGTCAGGAAGTTCCTTGATCCACTTTATCCAGTTGTCCGCCACTCCCATGCTCATCCTGAAGTCAAAGCCGACTCCCCCGGCCTCGAACGGAGCCGCAAGCCCGGCCATGCCGCTCACATCCTCGGCTATCGTGAACGCATCGGGATTCATTTCCTTGACAAGCATGTTGGCCAGGGCAAGATAAGTCACCGCCGACTCGTCCACGCCCTCATTGAAATAATTGTCATAGCCGACGAAATCCTTGCCGAGCCCATGGTCCCAGTAAAGCATGCTGGTCACCCCGTCGAAGCGGAAGCCGTCAATATGATATTCCTCCATCCAGAACTTGCAGTTGGAGAGAAGGAATGCCATTGTCTCGTATTTCCCGTAGTTGAAGCACCTCGACCCCCAGGCAGGATGCCTTCCCCTGTCGCCGGAATAGAAATAAAGGTCATCCTTTCCGTCGAACATCCCGAGGCCTTCAAGCTCGTTGTCCACTGAATGAGAATGAACGATGTCCATCACGACCGCAATCCCGCAGGCATGCGCCTCGTCCACCAGAGCCTTGAATTCGTCCGGTGTCCCGAACCGGGAGCTCAGCGCATAGAAATTCGACACCTGATAGCCGAAAGACCCGTAGTACGGATGCTCCTGAAGAGCCATTATCTGCAGGGTGTCGTATCCGAGGTCCTTGACATATGGCAGCACATTCTCCCTGAACTCACTGAAAGTCGACACTTTCTCCTCCTCCGAGCTCATCCCTATATGGCATTCGTAGATCAGCGGGTGCTCCCTTTTTCCCGGACGGCCGTGTTTCCACCTGTAGGGCTTGTCCGGGGCCCAGACCTGTGCGCAGAAAGCCTTTGTCTCGGGATCCTGCACCGCCCTCGTGGCATATGCCGGAAGCCTTTCCCCTCCGCCTCCAGGCCATTCGACATAAAGCTTGTACAGTTCCCCGTGGGAAAGGAACATGGACTCAAGACGGATTTCCCAATTGCCGTCCCCGACCGGCCTGAGTGCGTATGCCTCCGTCCGCTTCCAGTTGTTGAACTCGCCTATGAGATAAATCTTTGTGGCATGCGGAGCCCACTCCCTGAAAATCCATGAACCGTCATCGCAGCGGTGCATGCCGTAATACAGATGGTTGTTGCAGGCATCAGACAGCTTTCCGCTGCCGGCAATCCTCCTGCGTTCCTCCAGAATCCTCTCATGTCTCCTGTCTATCGCCTCCTTATACGGCACAAGCCAGGCGTCATTGTCATAAATCATTTCCTTTTTCTTGTCCATATCCAGTGTCAAGTGTTATCTCGTTATCGGCATATCGTCATCCGGCATATCGCCCTGTCCCCCGGACACGCTTCCGCGGCCGAGCACAGCCGCCCTTTCCCGCGCGGAGCGCAGATACCTGCGGCAGCCGGAAATCAGTTCTTCCGTGCGCCTGATGCATCTGTCCATGTCATCAATCCCAACATCATCAGACTCGACTTTCGCCGCAATCTTTTCCAGCTCGGCCACGGCGCCGGCATAGTCAAAGGCTCCGTCAGGCCTGCCTTCATGCATGTTTCCGTCTTTCATATCCATCAATCCGTCAATCATCAGTTTGTCTCCGGCGGCACATTGTCTTTCATCTCTGCGGATTCGACTATACAGCAGAGACTGCCGTCATGATACATCATCGTCAGCCTGTCCCCGGGTTTCCGCCCCGCCGCCCCGCGTGCGACACGGCCGTTCCCGTCAAGCACAAGCACATAGCCGCGGCGAAGTATATTCCGCGGGTCAGCCGACTTTATCCGGGTCTCCAGAAGCTGCAGGCGGTTCTCCATTGCAGATATCTTGTTCTGGAAAGCCATGGCAAGCCTTGAGGCAAAAGACTGCAGCATAGCGTCTTCCCCGGCATATATGTCTATGAACCAGTCCGCAAGGGCAGTAGGAGTCTTGACCGAAGTCCAGGCCACCATGTCGCAGACATGCACGTCCTGGTCATGGCCGACGGCCGTCAGCACGGGTATGGGACAACGGGCGATGTGAGAGGCAAGCCCGTAGTCGTCATAGCACGCAAGGTCCAGCCTGGCCCCTCCTCCCCTCAATATCAGCAGCGCATCGAACTCCCTGCCGGAAGCCGACACCTCATCAATGGCCGCAGATATCGAGGCGGCGGCACCGGCCCCCTGCATCAGAGCAGGGAACAGCTCGGTACTGAACACGAAGCCGTAGTCATTCTCATGAAGATGTCTCATGAAATCCCGGTATCCGGCAGCATCCCCGGCCGAAATGACAGCCAGGCGATAAGGAAGAGACGGGAGGGCAAGCTCTTTCTGAAGGTCCATGAGGCCTTCCTCCTTCAGCCTCGCAATGGTACGGAGCCTCTCCTTCTCCTTTTCCCCGAGCGACCAGGAAGGGTCGATGTCGTCTATTATCAGGGACAGTCCGTACAGCTGGCTGAAATTCACCTGGACCCGCACAAGGACAAGCATTCCCTCGGAAATCGGACTGCCTGCCACCGACTCGAAGAATGGCGCCAGGATTCTGTATTTTGATGCCCAGACTATGGCCTGCGCCTTGGCGACAAGCCCGCCGCCGTCACTCTGGGAAAGCTCAAGGTAGCAATGCCCGCCCGGCCTGGCCTTGACGGCGCTGATCTCAGCCTTCAGCCACACCTTGCCCGGAAATGTCCGCTCCACCCCGTCCTTCAGCCTTGTCTGCAGTTCATAAAGGTCGACAATGTCCTTTTCCATAATGCGAACAAATCATTCCAAATTACGCATTCCGTACACTAATGTCACACGATACTGCCGTATCGTTACAAATTTACACATTTTTTCAGACATGACGATGAATTTATTTTCCATAAAATAAATTTTTGATGAATATTTCATAAATAATTCATAAATTGCAGTGGAATTTGAGGGAAAGATTCCTGCGAAAGCCGAAATTTCGGAACTTCACCCCCGCGCAGTCAATATAAATTCACTATATTTGCCGCCCGGTCAGGAGGGAGAGAATATGATTTCCCGAAAAAGCCGGAAAAGAGAGGACAATAATTTTATAAATTCAGACGATGAAGATATCCGAAGCATTGTTTGCCGGCAGCAGCACGAGGGTGGCCGAAAAGCCCGCCCGGAAATTCCCGGAGTTCGCCTTCATCGGAAGATCCAATGTGGGAAAATCCTCCCTCATCAATATGCTGTGCAACAACCGCAGGCTCGCACAGACGTCATCGACCCCCGGGAAGACAAAGCTCGTGAACCACTACCTCATCAACGGGCAGTGGTACCTTGTGGACCTTCCGGGCTACGGCTACGCAAAGATGTCAAAGACAGGACGGCAGAAACTGGAGCAGGTCATAAGGAACTACCTGAACTTCTCGGCAGAGCTGCACATCCTGTTCGTCCTGATAGATTCCCGCCACGACATAGGGAAAATCGACATGGATTTCCTGACGGAACTCGGCACAGGAGGCATTCCGTTCGCCATCATCTTCACGAAAGCCGACAAGCTCGGCCCCAATGCCCTTGCGGCCCGGATGGAAAAGAACAGGGCAAAGCTGCTGGAATTCTGGGAAGAACTGCCGCCTCTCTTCGTATGCTCGTCTGAAACAGGAGCCGGCAAGGAAGAAATTCTGGACTACATCGGGAGGCTGCTGGATGAAATGCGGGAGTCAGCCGGATGAAATGGAAGTGAAACTACATTAAACCCTATACAAGATGCACAACGAACACAAAATGAAATTATTTGCGTGCAGGAGTTCAAGACCCCTTGCTGAGAAAATCGCAAGATCACTGAACATTGAGCTTGGAAAATCCGACGTCCTGGCTTTCAGCGACGGAGAGTTCCAGCCGTCTCTCAACGAAAGTGTCAGGGGAGCCACTGTCTTCATAGTGCAGTCCACCTTCCCTCCTACAGACAACCTCTTCGAGCTTCTGCTCATGATTGACGCAGCCAAACGTGCATCTGCCCACACTGTCATTGCCGTGATGCCATATTTCGGATGGGCGAGGCAGGACAGGAAGGACAAGCCGAGAGTTTCAATCGGGGCCAAGCTGGTCGCCAACATCCTTCATGCGGCAGGATGCGACAGGGTCATGACCTGCGACCTCCACGCCGACCAGATCCAGGGATTCTTCGACTTCCCGGTCGACCACATCTACGCAAGCAACATCTTCCTCCCTTACCTCAGGGGGCTCAACATACAGGACCTGGCCATCGCAGCCCCTGACATGGGCGGCGCAAAGAGAGCCAACGCATACGCGAGATATCTCCAGTGCCCTGTCATAGTATGCCACAAGTCCCGCGAGAGGGCCAATGTGGTAGGCTCAATCACCGCAATCGGCGAAGTCGAGGGAAAGAATGTCGTAATCGTGGACGACATGATTGACACTGCCGGAACTCTGACCAAGGCAGCCAATGTGCTGAAGGACATGGGAGCACTGAGTGTCAGGGCATGTGCCACCCACGCCGTGTTCTCCGGAAGCGCATACGAGAGAATCGCCGAGTCCGCCCTCGAGGAAGTCATCGTGACGGACACCATCCCGCTCTCTCCGGACCCGGAAAAGGACAAAAGCAAGATAACCGTCCTGTCCGTGGCAGATACTTTTGCTAACATAATTGACAAGGTATACAATTTCGAACCGATAAGCGACAGCTTCATTTTCTGACAGAATCCGGGCGGCCGCCGGCGTACGGCACGGCAGCCGCCTTGTGACAATTCGTATACCTGTCATATTCAACCATTTGGATATGAAGATTTTTATTGCCGCACTGCTGCTGGTGGGAATCAGCGTCATCGGCCTTTGCTTCAACATAATTTTCCGCAAGAACGGGCAGTTCCCGGATACGGAAATCAGCCACAACCCGGCGATGAAGAAACTTGGCATCAGATGTGCCAAGGAAGATGAGC
>JADIMJ010000019.1 GCA_017694835.1 Candidatus Cryptobacteroides gallistercoris | reverse complement strand
TTTCTGTCTACCTTGACATCCCCGAAACGGACACCGCAGGTACCTTCAATGCCCATAATGGAACTGATGTACGGATCGCTGTTGCAGAAATCATTAACATATACCATGGCTTCGAGCGTCACTTCCCTGAGCGCGGACAAAGTCTGGTCATCTTTGAATCCAGGCACTATATAGCGGTTGCTGCCTATCATTATAGCTTTGCTGATGACAGGAGTCTTGATGACGAGGAAAAGTGTCCTGGACGGCTCAAGCGGAGTCATTGACGAAGTGGACTCGATTGTGACAGGAATACAGTACTGTGTACCTGTCTGATAGCCATCAAGCGAAGTAATCGAGACTTCGATATCGTCAGAAACACTGTAGCCGGCCTCGATGGTAGCCGTCGTTGCAGACAGCTGATATGTCCCTTCCGGTGCCATCACATAGTTCTTGCCGTATTTCCTGTTATATGCGTCAATGACATCCGGAGTGACGGCAAGGGTCACATCTACATTTTCAGTGGCCTTTACGGAAGATGACACAGAGAACGATGTGGAGGCCGGCGGTTCATCCACACTCAGAGTAAGCTCAAGCTCCTTCTGGGCCTCGGTTATATATATGGCATCGTACGGCTCGACCGGATTGACACAAGAAACGAGTCCTGATGCCAGAGCCATGAATGCTGCAAAATATTTCAAGTTGATTTTCATATTCATTGATATTTAAGGAGTTCACTGTCAATTGTTGTCTTCAGTCGACTCTTCCTGCTGGATTCCTCCGGCAGGATTCACATCCTGGATGGCTTCGCGCATGTATTTGTAAGGCTTGTCTGCATGGCCGTACTCATACTCCATATGATAGGCGCCGAAGCCTGCACAAGTACCCTGAGTAGGATTGAACCGGGCCATACCGAGGAGAGAATTGACTGTCTCGCCTTCTCTGGTAGTATGGTTGACCCCGCCGTTTTTCCAGTATGACTCGAAATTCTCTGCAAAGATATACTGCTCCGGAAGCCATCCATTGTTATAGGCATTGTTGAACCTGCTCTGAAGGTCAGTATATCCGGGTGAATTATACGCCTGGACGATGCCGTAGTCAAAATATCCGGCCATTTCGCCTCTCACTGCATACGGGACACCGTCTATGATGAGGAGCTTGCCAGTGCCTGACTTAGGTCCGAGATATTTTCCGAGCTCACGGATGAGGACATTGAAGAGCTCAGGACAAGGATTGCCGACAAGCGGTCCGCTTGCTCCATATCCAGGCTCATAGTCTATGTCCATGCCGTCATAGTTGTATTTGTTGATGGAGTCCCGGCCCCATGCTGCGGCAAAGGTTGCTATCTCTTCCTCGGTCGGCACATCGCCTGCCCTGAACTCCTCCGGAATATTGTCAAGGAAAGTGGTGAATGTCACCTTGGTGCCCTTCACTTTCTGCACATACTCCTTGTCTGCCATCTGCTCCGGAGTCAGGGAATGCCACTGGCTCCAGATAGATATTATGTCCATGGAGTCAGGGGCGCTGACAAGGCGGGACTGATAGGAAGCCCCGGTGGCTGTCCATGAGCCGTACCAGCCGAATGCCAGCTTGTGGTCAGTCTGCTTGTACTCGCGGAGAGCCTGCCAGTAGGCATCGTCCTTTACAATAGGGCTCTGCTCGTCCGCATGCTGGACGATGACCCTTTCAGGCTTCACCCAGTCGGAACATCCGGAGATCATGGCGGCAGCCATGAGCCCGGCCAATGTATATTTCAAAAATCCTTTCATATCTGTTTTCATTTAATGAGATTATTTGCAGTCCCACCAGAGTCTGGTGGCTCCGGTATCATCGCCGCCGAGAAGAGTGGCAGCAGCCTGTACCTGTGCAAGATTGTTGGAATACTCTGACCTCGGGAAAGTCATTCTGCGTACCTGGGTATTGGTATTTATGACTCCGTTGCTCCTGTTGTCCACGATAGGGATGATTCTCGGATAGCCTGTCCTGCGGAATTCCGACCATGCTTCCTGTCCGTTAGGATAGAGGGCAATCCATTTCTGTGTGATGATTCTCTCGAGGTTCTGTTCCTCAGAAGCACTGTCCCCCCATGTAGGAGTGATGGATACACTCATATTGTATGAATTTGTCGCAGAGCCGAGAGAGCAGTCGACGAAATTTGCCGGCACATTCGAATTATTCGTATAATATTCGGCAGCTGCTCCCGCAGTAAGTCCGCGTTCCTCGAATGAGAGCTCTATTCCCTTGTGATAGAAATCCTTGGCACTTCCGCCCATGTTCCATCCAATCAGAGCGCCTTCGGCCTTCAGGAATGCCACTTCAGAGGCAAGCATCCATATTACAGGATCATCGGCATTGATATTCGGGCAAGAAAGGACCGTATAGTCCGGGTCATTGTCTGCCTGCATGTTGGCGATGCCGCAGCGGATGCCGTGATAGCCGCCTTCATCAATCGTGGCAACGGAAAAATATTTCGGAAGACGAGGATCGGCATAGCCGTTGAGATAACTGTCCATGGTTGCGCCCATCCTGAAGTCCACATAGTCATGCCATGACACATACGAAGGATTCTTTACCGTGACGGATCCGGTAGACTTGAGCCATGCACCGTCTCCAGAAGTTTCCATGACTCCTGCTGCAACAGCCTCCTCGGCCCAAGTCTTGGCCTGGGCAGGAAGGATGTGGCGAAGGCGCACAGCAATGCGCAGCTTCTCCGAATTGGCAAGCTTGTACCATTTGGAATAGTCTCCGGCGAATATTGCATCGACTTTCGCAAGCTGAGGTGAGGTAAGGGTATTGTAGTTGGACAGGATGTCAAGCGCAGCGTCAAGGTCTTCCATCAGGTCCATGTAGACCTGCTCCTGAGAGTCGTATGGATTGACATCCTCGCCGAAATGGGAGGCCGGGATAGGCCCGTAGATATCGGTAGTCTGCTGGAGACAGAAGACCTTGATGACCTCTGCCACTGCAAAGATATCCTCGTCTACCTGCTCATTTTCATAAGCAATCCTCAGGTTCAGCCATGCAGGCATGACATTGGTGAATGCCATCTCAAACGGGACATTGTTGTAGTCCATCGCGTCAAGGGCATATGTAAGGGTATAGTTGCCGCCGCCGAACTGCTGGCACGGGGCGAAATATCCGGCATATCCGTTGCCGATGAGGTCGCATGCCCTCTGGTATGCATTTGCTCCGACATCGCTGCAAGGGATGACTGCATCCATCTGCATTGTGGTGATATAGGACTTCGCATCCACTTCCTGCACGGCATCCGGATTGGTGTTGAATTTCTCAAATGACTTGGTGCAGGCCAAGGCCATAACGGCAGTCGCCGCAATGGCTCCGGCTCTTATTATCTTGTTCATATTCATCTTGCTCATGTTTTAGAATTGAAGCTTAACGCTGAATCCGAGATTTCTCGTGCTCGGCTGCATGAAATAGTCGAGTCCCTGATAATATGTGCCGGTGGAGGCAGTGAGTTCAGGGTCGAACGGAGCCTTGCAGTAGATCATCCACAGGTTGCGGCCGACAAGCGACACGGAAAGCCCGAGCTTGTCCTTGAACCACGAACGAGGGAAGTCATATCCGATGCTGAGCTCGCGCAGGCGCACATTGGTCATGCTGTACACATAGTGAGAGAGCATGGACATGCCGTTTCCGCTGTTGGAGTAGAAAGTCTTCGCATCAGGGATGAACTGGTCCTCGGAAATCCATACCCCGCCTTCGTCACGGGCATCGGCAGAAGCCTGGGAGGCGCCGAAGCGGTCAAGCAATGCCTGTGTGGCAGACACACCCTGGCCTCCGATGCGGGCATCGATGAGGATGCCGAGGTTGATGCCTTTCCACGAGAACTGGTTGTTCCAGCCGATTCTCGCCTTGGCTTCGGTGTTACCGCCGTATATCCATGTGTTGGCATCTACAGTCACGGTATTGGAGTTCGGGTCCACATAGATGCGTCCCTGGTCATCGGTCTTGAGGCCGTTAACATAGAAGTCGCCGATGGAGCCGCCCGGAGTTATCTTCATGCGGTATCCGCCGTAGTCCATGTTGACCTCATCCACAGTCACGAGATTGCCGGATACATCCCTTGTGCCTTCCGGAACGAGTTCCACAATCTTGTTCCTGTTCATGGAGAATGTGAAGGCTGTGGACCAGAAGAAATTCCTCCATGTGTTCTTGAATCCGAGGGATGCCTCGATACCCCAGTTGTTTACCTTGCCGGCATTGATGTATGCCTGCTTGTAGCCTGTGCTCGGCGGTGCATCATACTGGAAAAGCTGATTGTAGGTATTGGTATTGTAGTATGTGGCGTCCAGCCATATCATGTCGTCGAGGAACTTCACATTGAGTCCGGCCTCTACTGACTTCGTGCGCTCTGGAGTAAGGTTGACTGCCGGAGCATATGTGTCTGAAGAAATGAGACCGCCCTTGTTGACCGGAGTATTGACGCTTGTGATATAGCGCTGCGGAGCGTTGCCGACCTCGGCGTAAGAGGCACGCACCTTCAGGAATGAGATTCCTGCCTTGGACAAGTCTGTCATTGACGAAATGACGGCAGAGAGTCCGACTGAAGGATAAGGTATATTGAGATGCTCGGTGAATGCAAGCTGTGAAGCCCATTCATTGCGGAATGTCGCATCGAGATAGAGCATTCCCTTGTAGCCGAGCTGCAGGGTGGCATAGATGGCCTGGTTCTGGTCATGGTACCTGTCAGTGTAGGCGAATGTCTGGGAATGAGTCATATCGATGTTGTTCACGGAGAACATGTTCGGAATGTTGGCGAGATGGCCTTCGAATCCTGTTCCCTTGTGTACATCGTCCGTGATGCTGGCTCCGAGGTTGAAGAGAACGGAAAGACTGTTGTCAAAGAATGACTTGTCGAACGTCAGGAGCACATCTCCGTAGAAATTGTTGTGGGTGATGGTATTGTCCTGATAGTTTCCGTATTCGGAGGCAAACAGGGTGTTCGATGATGCATATATCTTCCTGGTATAGTTCATCACCGTGTTGTCAAGACGGGCCCTTCCCATCACGCTCAGCCAGTCGGTGATCTGCCACTTGAGAGTACCGTTGAGGGTATATCTGTGTGCTGTGTTCTCGAATAGATTGCGGTTGGTCTCCCAATAAGGGTTCTGCGCACCGTCAAGGAAGTTCAGGTCCCAGAACTGGGCCATGATTCCCTGGGCAGGATCCCATCTCTCATATATCTGATATTTGCTGATGTCCGCGCCGCGCGGGAAAAGATAAATCGGGACAAGCGGGTTGTGGTACTGGCCCTGTACGGTAGGGTTGCGCTTGTACTGCTTCATGTAGCTTGCGCTCACATCAAGGGTGAGCTTGTCCTTGACAAGTTCGGTGGTATTGCGCATCGACACATTGTATCTGTTGTATACATTGTTCGGGATGATCCCCCTTGAATTGGTCGATGCGAGGGAAATGTATGTCTGGTTGCGCTCTGTGCCGCCTGACACCGACAGGGCATTGGTGGTATTGAAGCCTGTCTGGAAGAAGTCCCTCGGGTCATAGTCCGAAGGGGTGGCAAGCCTGGCTCCCCAGCTCATGCTCGGTGCCGTGGCGTCAGTGCCGTAGGTATTCTGGAACTGAGGCAGGACGAAAGGACTCGAGAAAGTCGTGTTGTTGGAATAGTTGACTTTCACTTTCCCCTCGGAGCCTTTCTTTGTGGTGATGAGGATGACTCCGTTTGCTCCCTGCGAACCATAGAGGGCAGCCGCAGTGGCGCCTGTCATGACTGTCATCGACTCGAAGTCCTCAGGGTTGAGGTTGGAGATACCCTCAAAGTCGCCTCCGTCAGGAGTCTCCTGAATACCGGACACCTGGGTTGCACGGAGGTTCGGCATCGGAATACCGTCCACCACATAGAGGGCGTTGTTGTTGCCGCTGATGGACTTGACGCCTCGCATGATGACACGGGTGGAACCGCCTGCTCCCGAGGAGCTCTGCGAAATCTGCAGACCGGCTACCTTTCCGGAGAGGGAGTTGACGAAGTTGGCGTCCTTCACGGTGTTGACAATGTCGCTGGACACTTCCTGCACATTGTAGCTCAATGCTTTCTCCTCCCTTTCGATACCGAGGGCCGTCACGACTACGCCTTCAAGGAGAGTGCTCTCTTCATTCAGGACAACATTGACCACAGCCCGGCCGTTCAGCGGCAGAGTCTGTGTCTCATAGCCGAGGATGCTCACCTGGAGCTGAGTGTCAGCTGCCGGAGAATCTATTGTAAGCGAATATTTTCCGTCGAGGTCAGAAACTACCCCGATGTTGGTGCCTGCCACCATGACTGCGGCTCCCGGCACCGGAAGACCTGACTGGTCTGTAATTGTTCCCGTGACTGTCACAGGCCCGTTCACAGCCTGCTGTCCCGTCACCAGTTCTGTCCGGGTCTCTGCCCGGTCCAAAGCATTGCCGACATCAGAAGTACGGGCATTGGCTGCAGCCCCCCCCAATGACATCAGCACGACTCCTGCAAATGCAGAAAATCTTGTGATAATCGGATTTATCATATTTTTATCGGTTATTGTTAATTGTTATTCCTTCTCGCCGGGCAGACCCCATGTCGGAATCCTCCGGAAATATAATGTGGCTTTTCTATACCATAGGCATACCTGTTTACGAAAAAACGCCTAAAGATAGAAAAAATTTCCCTGCTTTCAATACCGGAATCATGATATGGCCGGATATTCAGAGCCGCGCCCGGCGGCAATCTCCAAATGCCATCGGCCATACTTTTGCGATAAAATGATTATTTTCGCCCCGACATTATCCCAAAGGACACTTTAGACAAATTCACATACAGACAAATGGAAAATCCGAAAATAAGAATCAGCGCGGACTTCGACATTGAGGATAGGGTGCAGGCCGCGAGGGACAATTTTAAGGTACACGGATACAATTGCTGCCAGTCGGTGCTGCTGGCATATGCCGATGTCATCGGGCTTGACCCGCAGACCGCGGCTGTGATCACTTCAGGATTCGGAGGAGGGATGGGCCGGCTCAGGGAAGTGTGCGGCTCGGTGAGCGCGATGTTCATGATTGCCGGCTTCATCTCTCCTGCCGCAGACCCTTCGGTGAAGACCGACAGGACGGCCAACTATGCCCTTGTGCAGGAAGTCGCGGGAGAGTTCAGGGAAAAGAACGGCTCGATAGTATGCAAGGAACTCCTGGGGAAACCGGCTGCACTGAAGCAGGAGTCTCCAGAACCCTCGGACAGAACTCCTGAATATTACAGGAAGCGCCCGTGCGAGGACCTTATCGCCTGCTCGGCGCGAATCATCGGAGAAAAACTTAAAGCCGCAGCCGGCAGAAGATAAGAAAGACTGCCGTCAGGATGCGGCCATAGCTCGCTCACGCTGACGGGCGGTAAGGGCCCGCTGGAACTCCCGGGCATTCTTCAGATGCTCCCCGTATGTGACCGCGAAACGATGGGTGCCGTCAAAGGCAGGGCTGGCGCAGAAATAGATATAGCCGTGCGTGTCGGGATTGAGGACAGCATCTATGCAGGCTTTCGGAGGGACATTGATGGGGGCAGGAGGAAGACCGGCATATTTATAGGTATTGTACGGGGAGTCCACTTTGAGGTGCTTCCTGTAGATGCGGTCGAGTGTGTAGTCATAGCAGAATGCTATGGTAGGGTCTGCCTGGAGCTTCATTCCCTTGTGCAGACGGTTGAGATACACCCCGGCAATCACGGGATACTCCGATTTCTGAAGAGTCTCCCCGCTGACGATTGATGCCATGATGGATGTCTCCATCTTCGAGAGCCCCTGCCTGCGGGCCTTTGCCACGCGGTCCTCGGTCCAGAATGCGTCATATTCCTTCTTGAAGCGGTCGAAGATATCTTTCACGGATGCAGTCCAGTACATCTCGTATGTGTCCGGGAGGAAGAGGGCGAAGACATTCTCCGGAGTGAAGCCGTATTGTCCGAGGAAATCAGCATCATCCAGGGCTTCGGCCACCTGCGCCGAATCCACCATCATCTGCCTGTCTATGACTGCGGCAAGTTTTCCCTTGCTCCGGATAGTGCCGGCCAGAGTCAGATTCTGCGGACTCTGCCAGCCGTTGCATATCATTCTTATGGCATATACCGCCGTATATGAAGGTTCTATGACATAGCGTCCCGGCCGGGCTCTTTCAGAGAGATTCTCCCTGGCGGCACTGCGCATCACACTGCCCTCCCTCAAGGCTCCGGCACCGGAACACAGGGAATCCGTGATTGCTTCAGGTGTCATGTCCGGATAGACATAGAGGACATATTTTTCGGAGAAATTCTCCATCCTGTTGTCAGCCACATATCTGGCGACGAAAAAGACTGCTGCCGCCACCACTGCTGCCAAGACGGCATTCAGAAGGATTTTGCCTCCGTTTTTACTTCTGCCGCCTCTGCGGCTCTTTCTCTGACTTTTTCTGACTGTTTTTTTCATTCAGCTACCTTTTACACTATCTTTTCCTGAGCCTGATTACATCCCCTTCATGGAGATCTGTCCCGGGAGCGATGGAATTCATCTTCTCAAGACTCTTCAACTGCACTCCGTATCTCTGCGCAATGTCCCTGAGAGTCTCGTCTCCGTCCACTATGTGCATGTCGACATGTCTGGCAGCCTGCGATTTCTTTTTCTGGAGGTAGACGACAGTACCAGGCAACAGTTCTTCCTCTTCCCCAAGGTCATTGAACCTGAGTATTTCTTTTCTGAACAGCCCGTTGGCCCGGGCTATGTCAGAATAAGTCTCTCCGGGGGCAGAATACAGGAACGGCACCCCGTTCAGGGAATAGAGCTGGCGGGAAAGGGAGAAGTTGAATTTTCTGGCTTCGCCATCTCCGAGCGGCCTGGCCTGCTCAAGTTCGGACGGAGGCTCCGGCAAAGAGACAGGGACTTCCGTCTTCCCCGCGCCCCGTGCCCTGCGCGGCTTACTGGCTTTGTCTCCGGCACCTTCGCCATAGCTTGCTGACATCGTGTCATATCTGTCAAGCCGATAGTCCTCAATGAGTTTTATGAGTTTGCGGGGATATGCCGGATCTGTGGCATATCCGGCCCTCTTCAGTCCGTATGCCCATCCCTTGTAATCCGTTATGTCAAGCTCAAAGAGAGACTTGTAGCGGTCCCTGTACCTCAGGAAATCCGAGTGGTCGCGGAATGACTCAGCAGCCGAAGCATACACCCTGAAACATTCGCCTCTGCGGTCGTCGTCATAATACATTTTCTTTCCGGTCCAGCCGTGGCACTTGATGCCGAAATGATTGTTCCCCCTGACGGCAAGCTCCGACTGTCCGTTGGCGGACTCCAGCATTCCCTGGGCGAGCGTAACGCTGGCCGGGACCCCGCTGCGGTACATCTCGGCAACGGCTGTCCTTGAATATGTGTCTATATACGACTGCTGGGGAGACTTGTCCGCCTCTGACACCATGCCTCCCGCCAGAAGCAGCAGAGAAGTGAGCCCGGTACGGAGCAATGTCCGGATTCTGAAGTCCATTCCTGAAAAATTTAAATTATACCAATCCGGACAAATGTCAGAAACATGTTCTGACAAAATATCCGAAGTATGCAAATTTATACAAAATGCGGCTTAAGTCAAACGGAAAATTTTATGAGCGGCACCTCAATCACATCACCCTCATTAGCAAGGACAGTATCCGGAAATATCTCCCGAGCTTCTTTCAGGAACACCGAGACATCGGGATACCGGGACGAATAATGACCTATCAGAAGCCTGCCGGCCCCGGCATCCCTGGCACATTCGGCAGCCTGCCTTGCCGTCGAATGATATGTCTTTGCCGCCATGTCCGAAAGTTCCTCCGGAAATGTCGCCTCATGGTACAGCAGAGTCACTCCCCTGACCCATTCATGCAGCCGCGGGAACGGGGCGGTATCACTGCAATAGGCATAGCTCCGAGGAATGTATGGGCGGTATGTCACTTCCCGGCAATTTATGACGAGAGGCTCAGGTCCTCCCGAGAATCGCATGAAGCCGTTCTCCGGTCCCGGTTCAGCGTCAATGCCGGCGGGCCGGACTACATCTTCGCCTCTTTTCAGGGTTGCTATTTCCGCTATCGTCAGGCCATATTTTTCTATCGCATCCTTGCGGACATTGGGCATCGGCTCCTTTTCCCTCAGGATGAAGCCATATGCCTCAACCCTGTGATTGAGAGGGAAGGCAAGCAGCTCGGCATTGCGGGATTCCCATACGGTCTCGGGAGCATCAGCCGAGAGCACATGATGCTCGGCCTCGAACCTCATTCCGTCCCCGAATGCCGTCTTCCAGAATTTCAGCACCTTGCCGAAGTCCTTCGGGGCGAAAATGTCAAGGTGCGCCGTCCTGCCCATGAGGGCCATCGTGGACAGCAGGCCGAAGATGCCGAAGACATGGTCCCCGTGAAGATGCGACAGACAGACGGTGCCGATGTTCAGATAGGAAAGCCTCATCCTGCGCATCTGCATCTGCGTCCCTTCGCCGCAGTCAAACAAAAACAAGCGCCCCCGCACATCAAGTACTTGGGCGCTTGGATATCTTTTCATAGTGGGCAGGGCCGAAGCCGTGCCCAATATGTTGAGTGTAAAGTTCATCGGCAGAGAAGATTACTCGCCTTTCTCAAGTTTGTCCTTGAGGGCGGCAAGCTCAGTGATGTCACCGAGAGTCGTCTTCTCAATGTTGGAGTTGATCTTCTTTACTGCCTTCTTGGTGTTCTCTGACTCTGAAGCAGGTCTTTCTGATTTCTTCTCCTCAGCTGCAGCATAAGTCTTCACATGAGAAAGAGTAATTCTCTTGGTGCTGCGCTTGAGCTCAGTGACCTTGAACGGAAGAACATCTCCGGCAACCGGCATTGTTCCGTCTTCCTTGACAAGTTCCTTGCTGCTGCAGAATGCCTCTACGTCGTTGTCAAGAGTTACAGTGGCTCCCTTGTCTGAAACTGAGGCAATCTTGCCGTCATGCACTGTGCCGACAGAGAATTTGCTCTCAACCTCATCCCATGGGTTAGGAAGAAGCTGCTTGTGGCCGAGGCTGAGCTTGTGGTTCTCCTCGTCGAAGTCAAGGATGACAACATCAATCTTGTCTCCCGGCTGAACGAACTCTGAAGGATGCTTGATCTTGGTCCATGAAATGTCGCTGATGTGCACAAGGCCTTCGATGCCTTCCTCAAGCTCTGCGAATACACCGAAGTTGGTGATGTTGCGCACAACGGCAGTATGCTTGGAGCCTACAGGATATTTCTCGCGGATATTCTCCCATGGATTAGGCACGAGCTGCTTGAGTCCGAGGGACATCTTCTTCTCTTCCCTGTCAAGGGTAAGGATCTGGGCCTCGACTTCGTCTCCCACCTTCAGGAAGTCCTGTGCGATGCGGAGTCTCGGAGACCATGACATCTCGGAGACATGGATGAGTCCTTCTACGCCCGGCTCAATCTCCACGAATGCGCCGTAGTCAGCGATGAGGACGACTTTGCCTTTCACCTTGTCGCCGACCTTGAGGTTCGGGTCAAGGGCATCCCAAGGATGTACGGTAAGCTGCTTTAGTCCGAGGGCGATTCTCTTCTTGGCCTCGTCGAAGTCAAGGATAACGACCCTGATCTTCTGGTCAAGATGCACGACCTCCTCCGGATGATTGATGCGGCCCCATGAAAGGTCTGTGATGTGGATGAGTCCGTCCACACCGCCGAGGTCCACAAATACACCGTAAGGAGTGATGTTCTTGACAGTACCCTCGAGTACCTGTCCTTTCTCGAGCTTGCTGATGATCTCGCTCTTCTGCTGCTCGAGCTCTGCCTCGATGAGGGCCTTGTGGGAAACGACCACATTCCTGAACTCCTGGTTGATCTTGACAATCTTGAAGTCCATTGTGGTGTCGACATACTGGTCGTAGTCCCTGATAGGCTTGATGTCAATCTGTGAGCCCGGAAGGAAGGCCTCGATGCCGAAGATGTCGACAATCATGCCGCCCTTTGTGCGGGTCTTGACATAACCTTTGACGATTTCATTGTTGTTGTATGCCTGGTTGACCATATCCCAGGAGCGGAGTGCGCGTGCCTTCTTGTGAGAGAGGACGAGCTGCCCCTTCTTGTCTTCGGCGGTCTCGACATACACTTCCACCTTGTCTCCTACCTTAAGGTCAGGATTGTAGCGGAACTCAGGAGCCATGATGACACCTTCGCTCTTGTAGCCGATGTTCACGATGACTTCCCTCTTGCTGATGGCAGTTACGACACCCTCCACAACTTCGTTCTCGACTACTTTCGAGAGGGTCTTGTCATACTCTTCTGCGACAGCCTTCTTGTCTTCCTTGCCGTAGATGTCGCCGTCGTTTTCAAATGAATCCCAGTCGAACTTGTCCGGATCTACCGAAGCGTTCAGCACCGGGCTGCTGGTCTTTTCTGCTGCGGGAGCCTCAGCTGCAGGAGTCTCTGCCGCCTGAGCCACCGGAGTCTCCTCCGCAACAACTGTCTTGTTTTCTTCCATAATAATGTAAATTAAAACAAATTAGTGGGTTTTACTTTATTTCCATGCCTTGCCGGGGCAAAAAAAAATGCGCACCCGGTCAAAAGGCGCGCAAATATATGCATAAATTCCGTATTGTCAAACTTTTCTGTGCTTTTTATGTCACACTTCAATATCACCTCAAAGCATTCGCCTCTTCTTGAATATCAGCAGAATCATTCCGAACGACAGCAGCATCAGGGCAAGTATTATCACCCAGTCCCACCTCGTCCCCGTCATGGGCAGGACCACATTCATGCCGTAGAAGCTGGCTATCAGGGTCGGCGGCATCAGCAGCAGCGACACGAGAGTGAACACCTTCATTATCTTGTTCTGGTCCAGATTGATGAGACCTATCACGGTATTCTGCAGATACTCCAGCCTCTCGAATCCGAAATTGGTATGGTTGATGAGAGACGATATGTCCTTCAGCATCACGTTCAGCTTGGCCTGGAGCTCATGGGGGTACTTGCTGCTCTTGAGCAGGCTCGATATGACGCGCTGCTTGTCGACTATGTTCTCCCTCACCAGCATAGTGTTCTCCTGCAGCTGGTTGATGTCGAGGAGGAATTCCTCATTGATGTCCTCCCCGAGGCTGACCTTCCTGTTGTACTGCTCTATCTCCTTGGACATGAGCTCAATCATGTCGGCATCGAGGTCAATCCTCTGCTCCAGTATGCTCACGAACACCCTGAATCCCGACGGATACATCTTGGGGAAAGCGAGCATCCGGCGCTGAAGGTCGGTGAAACTCCTCAGAGGGCATTCACGGAGGGTGGTCAGGACATTTCCCGTGATGATGAACGATACCGCCTCCATTGAATATTCCTCCGGTCCCGGAATAAGGAAGTTGGTGTTGGCGAAGATAGCATTTTCTGTCTCCGAGAATCTTGATGAACTCTCGATTTCCTCGGCAGTTGCCCTGCTCTGGATAGTCGTCCCGACAAAAGCCTCCGCCGCCCGCTTCTCATCTCCCGAAGGCGCAAAGAGGTCTATCCAGACCACATCCTGCATCTTCAGGCTCTTTAACATGTCCTCCGACTGCGACATCTGCATCTGACCGTTTGACTTGTAGAAAATTTCAATCATAACGACTTCAGTTTTGTTCCGGCACGCAGTCGGAAAGTTTGACATAGGGAAACAGACTGGCAAAAATATTAAATTCCGCCGAAAATTCAAATTTAAAATGTAAAGCACCAGAAAAGCACCAGAAGCGTCAGAACAGGAGCCTGATGCCTATGGCTATGAGCACGAGGCCGCCCGCGACCCTTGCCGGAGCACCGAACCTGCATCCGACCAGGCTTCCGCAGACAATGCCGAACACAGCCGCAAGGACGGTCATGGCGAAAACCGTGACAGTCAGCGCGACAGCGGGAGAAAGTTCCATTCCTCCCATCGCCAGTGAAATCCCTACGGCAAATGCATCCACGCTCGTGGCAAACGCAGCAAGGAGCAGATGCTTCACTCCGTTGAGATTGACATTTTCCTCAGATTTTCTGACAGCACCCCAGATCATCGACCCCCCGATATAAAGAAGAATCACAAATCCTATGACATGGGCTGCCTGATGGACAAATGATGCAACGGAAGCCCCGAGCAGCCATCCGGCAAAAATCAGAGCCGCCTGCATCATTCCGAAAGCCAGCGAGACTTTCAGTACCTTTGACGGGGACATCCTCCCCAGAGACATGCTTCCTCCCATGGAAACTGCAAGAGTGTCCACACTCAGGGAGAGTGAAAGAAGGATAATTTCAATGAAACTCATCGTTCAGATTCCTTTGGCTGTTACAAATTCTGCTATGGACGGAATATCTGCCTGTTGGCTATCGACCGTCCGAGAGTGAGTTCATCCGCATACTCCAGGTCATCTCCGAATCCGAGTCCCCTGGCAAGCGACGACACTTTCACACCGAACTTCTCAAGCTGGCGGTATATATAGAATGATGTGGTCTCGCCCTCCACGTCTCCGCTCAGGGCCAGAATTACCTCGATTTTGTCCCGCTCAATGTCCTCAAGTCCGCAGAGAGCCTCCACCCTTGCCACGAGCTCCCTTATCGTGAGGTCGGACGGCCCCACCCCGTTGATTGGAGATATTATGCCTCCCAGCACATGGTACAGGCCATGGTACTGCCCCGTATTCTCGATGCTCATCACATCCCTCACGCTTTCGACGACGCATATGGTGTTTCTGTCCCGGGAAAGATCCGAACAGACGGAGCACACTTCGTCGTCGGAAATCATCCTGCAGATGCGGCAGTACTTCACTTCATCCCTCAGGCTGTTGATGGCGGAAGTGAAATGATGCACATTCTCCTGCGGCTGCCTGAGAAGATGCAGCGCCAGGCGCAGAGCACTCCTCCGCCCCACCCCGGGAAGCATATTTATGGCATCCACGGCGTCAGCCAGAAGTCTGGACGGATAATTTTCCTTATACATTCCCAATCACTTTAATTGCCCGGCAGAGGCTTTCTGCCGATATTCTTCCTGTGGTACAGCAGCAGCCCGTCCATCGGGGCCGGCATAAATCTGACGAACCTGAGTCCATATCCGGAGGCGAGACCTTCAAGGATGTCCCTGCATGCACATCCGAATGAGCCGGTCACCGACACTTCCGGATATGCGGGCGCGGGGCCTGCTGCGGACTCCGCCTGCGGAACTTCATACCTGAGCAGTGACCTCTCGATGAAATTCCGGAAATTCCGGCAAATCATCTCATGAAGGTACGGTTCATCTCTCCATTTCATGACATACGGTGCAAAGGCAGCCACGTCTGCGGCAGGATGCGGACTTTTGTACACTAAATTCACGACAGCATTATAGTCAAGGCCATATTCCGACCTGAAATCATCCGAGACTTCATCCGGCAGCAATTCCTTGATATAGTCAGACAGGAACATCCGTCCGAGAGAAGCCGCGCTGCCCTCATCCCCGAGCACATAACCGCCGGGCCTGATGTTCTTAACTATCCTCTCCCCGTCATAGAGACAGCTGTTGGACCCCGTGCCCAGGATTGC
>JADIMJ010000018.1 GCA_017694835.1 Candidatus Cryptobacteroides gallistercoris | reverse complement strand
CCTTCGGCAGTCTCATTGAAAAGCCGGATGACATTGGCGTTGAATGCCCCGCACAGGGAGCTGTTGGACGCCACGGCCACTATCGCGACTTTTCTGACCTGACGCGGAGCCGCGAATTCCTCACAGGACGGCGCGGACTCGTCCGAAAGAAGACGATAAAGGATGCCGTGCATCTGACGCTCGTACGGAATCATGTTTGCCATGGCATCCTGCGCCTTGTGCAGCTTGGCCGAGGCCACCATCTTCATCGCCGAAGTGATCTTCAGCGTCCCGTTGACCGTATTTATCCTACCCTTTATTTCTTTCAGTGTTGCCATATGGCATCTTGCGGTATTGTGCAGAAACGAGTTCTGCGGTCTCAATGATTATTTTCTCTATGTCAGCGTCAATTTTCCCGGCGGCCAGCGGCTCCAGCACATCCTTTTCATGAGAGCCGTGCATCCTGTCCAGAAACGCGGACTGGAAGTCACGCACCTTGTCAAGCGGCACATCTTTCATGAGAGCGTGCGTGCCGCAATACAGGATGGCGACCTGCTCCCCGACAGGCATCGTAGAATACTGCGGCTGGATGAGCAGTTCGTTGTTCTTTCTTCCCTTGTCAAGGGCCATGGCCGTCACCGGATCCATGTCGCTGCTGAACTTGGAGAAAGACTCCAGCTCCCTGTACTGGGCCTGGTCAATCTTCAGGGTTCCGGCAACCTTCTTCATGCTCCTGACCTGCGCGCTTCCTCCCACACGGGACACGGAGATGCCGACATTGATGGCCGGACGGAAACCACGGTTGAAAAGGTCGGTCTCCAGAAATATCTGCCCGTCGGTTATGGAAATCACATTGGTCGGGATGTAGGCGGACACATCCCCCGCCTGGGTCTCTATTATAGGCAGGGCTGTGAGAGAGCCTCCGCATCTGACCTTGCCACGAAGACTCTCGGGAAGGTCATTCATCTGTTCGGCCACTTCTTGCTGGTCAATGATTTTCGCCGCCCTCTCAAGGAGTCTGGAATGGAGATAGAAGATGTCTCCCGGATATGCCTCACGGCCTGACGGACGGCGCAGGATGAGAGACACTTCGCGATAGGCCACGGCCTGCTTGGAAAGGTCATCGTACACCACGAGCGCATGACGCCCGGTATCCCTGAAGTACTCCCCTATGGCGGCTCCGGCAAACGGGGCGTAATACTGCAGTGCCGCCGGATCCGCAGCTGTCGCCGCCACCACGACGGTATAGTCCATGGCGCCTTTCTGCCTGAGAGTATTGACTATATTGGCGACAGTGGAAGCTTTCTGGCCCACAGCCACATAGATACAGTAGACCGGATTGCCGGCGAGATATCCCTCCCTCTGGTTGATGATGGTGTCTATCGCGATTGCCGTCTTTCCGGTCTGGCGGTCGCCGATGATGAGTTCCCTCTGCCCGCGGCCAATCGGAATCATGGCATCGATTGCCTTCAGCCCGGTCTGCAGCGGTTCAGTCACCGGCTGACGGAATATCACACCCGGGGCTTTCCTGTCCAGAGGCATCTCCGTCAGTTCCCCCTCTATCGGGCCACGCCCGTCAAGAGGGACTCCAAGAGGGTCGACGACCCTGCCGAGCATGCTCTCCCCGACATCTATGGATGCAATATGCCTTGTCCGTCTGACTGTCATGCCCTCCTTGACCTGGTCAGTGGGCCCGAGCAGCACGGCTCCGACATTGTCTTCCTCAAGATTCATGACCACGGCCCTTATGCCGTTGTCGAACTCGAGCAACTCTCCGGCTTCAGCATTTATAAGCCCGAAAATCCTTACCACGCCGTCGCTGACCTGAAGGACTTCGCCGACTTCCTCATATTTGAATTCCGCCCTGATATCCTTGAGCTGCTTCAGCAGCACATCAGATATTTCACTTGCCTTTATATTTTGAGCCATAATCTCTTATACTATTCTTCTGTTCTTTTCGACAAACTGCCGGCGCACTGCCCGCAGCTGAGACGCCACGCTCGCGTCAAGTCTCTCCCAGCCCATGTCCAGGACAAAACCTCCTATTATGGACGGGTCCACCTTTGTCTCCAGTTCCAGCGACCCTCCTGTCTCATCATGCACTATATCCGTAAGGCGGCGATGAAGCTGTTCTGACGGAACGGCCACCACAAGCCTGCCGAAGCTGATATTGTTCGCCTTCCTGTAAAGATCCATGAATATCAGGAGCATGAGGCGGACATACATTATGCGCCTGTTCTTCATCACGAGATTCAGAAAGCGCACGAGCTCCGGAGCCGCCTCCGTCTCTCCTCCGAGGGCAGTGACGAATACCCTGAGCTTATACCGGTCGGATGTGGCCTTCGGATGCCGCACGAGCAGCCTCAGCCCTTCAAGCGAAGAAAAACACCCTTCCAGATGCTTGGCCTGCTCATAGACCTTCTTCCCGTTTCCGGTTTCGGTGGCATATTTCAGCAGAGCCTTCGCATACCTTTCTGATATGATTCCTACATTCATGACAACTGTTTCTGACTAAAACCTGCTTTCTGTCCTGCAGAAGCATCAGTTCCTCCGTTTCGACGAAGACACCTCATCGAGCATCTTGTTCACAAGGTCCATCTGCGCCTTGTCGGTGGACAGGTTCTGCCTGATGACCTTCTCAGCCACTTTGACGGAAAGCAGCGCCACCTGACTGCGTATTTCCCTCAGGGCACTCTCCTTTTCAGCCTCAATCCGCACCCTTGCTTCCTCAAGGATTTTCCGTGCCTCGTCCTGAGCCTGTTCCTTCGCCTTGCTGACAATATTGTCCCGCGCCTGCGCGGCCTCCCTGAGTATCCGGTTCTGCTCTTCCCGCGCCTGTGCTATCATCCTGGCCTGCTCTTCCGTCATCCTGGCCAGTTTCTCATCGGCCTCCCTTGCAAGACGCAGGGAATTGTCGATGTAGTCGCGCCGCTTCTCAAGCATCTTCGTGATGACAGGAAAGCCGTATCTGGCAAGTATCACGAAGACAATCGCGAAGATGATGACCATCCAGAACAGCAGACCGCTGTCCGGCAACAACAGAGACATGGCTTATTTCATCAGAAGCACCAGCATGCAGACAATCACGGCAAACAGGGCCACGCCCTCTATGAGAGCTGCGATAATAAGCATGCTCGTACGGATATTACCTGCCATCTCCGGCTGGCGGGCAATGCCTTCCATGGCTGAAGAGCCGATTTTTCCGATTCCTATTCCGGCGCCTATGGCTGCTATGCCTGCACCTATTGCCGCACCGAGTTTTCCGATTGAAGCTCCGGCCAGTGCCTGGAGCACTACTGTAGAAAGTAACATGATATCCGAATTTAAATTGTTTTTAACTTATATTATCCTCTCAAGCCTTGTCTTTCTCCGGACGCTGACGGGACAGGCCGATGAACACTGCCGAAAGCATCGTGAACACATAGGCCTGGATGAAAGCCACCAGGAGTTCAAGACAATCCATGAAAATTCCGAAAAACACCGACACCACTGTCATGGCCCCGCCTATCGCAGCCCCGAGCTTCGCAGTGATGAATATTATCACGACCACGCACAGGATGAGACAATGTCCCGCCATGATGTTGGCAAAGAGTCGGAGCATCAGGGCAAAGGGCTTCGTGAACATCCCGAACACTTCTATCACGACCATTATCGGCTTCAGCCACACGGGCACTTCCGGACAAAAAATGTCTTTCCAATAATATTTGTTTGTCGTAAGATTGGTCAGGAGGAAGGTGACGAAGGCCAAGGCAAATGTAATGGTGATGTTGCCGGTGATATTGGCTCCGCCCGGGAAGAACGGCACGATACCCATGAGATTGTTGATGAGGATGAAAAAGAACACCGTCAGCAGATACGGGGCGAATTTCGCATATCCCGGACCGATGGCATCCTTTATCACATCATCATTTATCATCGCGATGACCGGCTCAAGAAGGGCTGCCACCCCGCGCGGAGCCTCCCTGAGCACGTCGTGCTTCCGGTACCACCTCGAGCAGCACAGTATCAGAGTCACGAGAATCACGCTGCTTATCATCAGCGCCAGTACATTCTTCGTGACGGATATGTCCAGCGGACGCACCTCATTGCCGGAAGCGTCAAGCTCGACAACCTTGCCCTCATATTTTCCGGCCCGGGAAATGAAAAGCCCCTCATGGACCGCCCCGTCCCCGAGTCTGGAGGAAAGGAAGCAATGCCAGCCGGTGCTGCTCCTCACAATGACCGGAAGCGGGATTGTCAGGCTCCTGTCCCCGATGTCGGTGATATGCCACTCGTATGAATCACCTATGTGCCCGAAGATGATGCCCTGCACATCGATATCGGAATCCGCGGTATCCGGAGAAGCGGACACACGGACAGAATCCGCTCCCGCAGACAGTCCGGACCCGGTCTCCGCAAAGGCTGCCGCCGCGGTGATGAGCATCATGACCAGCACTGATATATGTTTCAAGAACCTTTTCATTTCTCCATCTCCCGATTCATCTCTTCTCTGCCCCTGCCTATACTTCAACACAGGCAGTTACCTTGTTGTCACACACCTCCACAAAACCGGAGCGGACATGCATTGAGGACGACTTGCCGCCCGAGGAATAGATGATGTCCCCTTCCCCGAGGGCTGCAATCAGCGGCGCATGCCCCGAAAGCACAGTAAAGCGCCCGTCAAGCCCCGGAAAAGACACCTCCCGGACCATCAGGCCGGTGAGGGACTTCTCCGGAGAAGTTATGTTGAGATATATGTCAGCCGTCCTCATAAGCCGCTACTTTTTCACAGCGGCAAGGATAGCCTCGCCTTTCTTTATGGCATCCTCTATGGTGCCGACATTGAGGAAAGCCTGCTCCGGCAGATAGTCCGTCTCCCCGTCCAAAATCATGTTGAAGCCCTTGATTGTATCCTCTATCGAGACCATGACTCCCGGCACCCCGGTAAACTGCTCGGCCACGGCGAAAGGCTGCGAAAGAAACCTCTGCACACGGCGGACCCTGTTCACTGTCAATTTGTCCTCTTCTGACAATTCGTCCATGCCGAGGATGGATATGATGTCCTGCAGCTCCTTGTTCTTCTGCAGAATCTGCTTGACCCTCTGGGCGGTCTCATAATGCTCCTGCCCCACTATGTTCGGGTCAAGGATACGCGAAGTGGACTCCAGCGGATCGACCGCCGGATATATTCCCAGCTCGGTAATCTTCCTGCTGAGCACCGTCGTCGCGTCAAGATGGGAAAAGGTAGTCGCCGGAGCCGGGTCAGTGAGGTCATCGGCAGGCACATAGACAGCCTGCACGGAAGTGATGGACCCGTCCTTGGTAGATGTGATTCTTTCCTGCATGGCACCCATTTCAGTGGCAAGGGTCGGCTGATAGCCTACCGCCGACGGCATACGGCCGAGCAGCGCGGACACTTCCGAGCCCGCCTGTGTGAAACGGAATATGTTGTCTATGAAGAAAAGTATATCCTTCGGACCGTCCGTCCCCTTGCTGTCCCTGAACGACTCCGCGAGAGTAAGCCCCGAAAGGGCCACGGAAGAACGCGCTCCCGGCGGCTCGTTCATCTGTCCGAACACCATGGCCACCTGGGACTTGGGAAGCTCGTCGAAATCCACCTTCGAGAGGTCCCAATGTCCTTCCTCCATGCTCTTGAGAAACTCGTCCCCGTACTTGATGACACCGGATTCTATCATCTCACGCAGGAGGTCGTTGCCTTCCCTCGTCCTCTCCCCGACTCCGGCGAACACGGAGAATCCGTTGTGTTTCTTGGCGATATTGTTGATGAGTTCCTTGATGAGGACCGTCTTGCCGACGCCTGCGCCCCCGAAAAGACCGATTTTTCCGCCCTTCAGATAAGGCTCGAGCAGGTCTATCACCTTGATGCCCGTGAAGAGAACTTCCTGTGAAGTCTTCAGGTCCTCGAATTTCGGCGGGTCGCGGTGAATAGGGAAAGCCCCCTTGCGGTCAAGCTCCTTCATGCCGTCCACAGCATCGCCCGTCACATTCATCACCCTGCCCCTTATCTGGGCTCCTACCGGCATCGTAATCGGGGCTCCTGTATTGAGCACCTCCATACCCCTCTGCAGGCCGTCGGTACTGTCCATCGCGACCGTACGCACCGTATCTTCTCCAATATGCTGCTGGACCTCCACCGTGAGCTCCCTTCCGTCCTTTCTTTTTATCAGAAGGGCGTCATGGATACGCGGCAGGTCTCTTGCCACATCCTCACCCGAAAGGTCGAACCAGACATCGACCACCGGACCTATTATCTGTGATATCCTTCCTGTTGAATTTGACATCTTCTATATTTTTTGCCGACGCCCAATATTGAAAAAAGCATGCCAAATCAGAATTGCAGGACAAGAAAAAATTGTCCGGAATTCTGAAAAATTTGTCATTCCGGGTCATCGGCCATTTCATCGCAAAAAGGGCAACACCACAAATATTCAAAACAAGATTATACCATTAGCTTGCTTGAAAGACTAAAAACATAATTATCATCCATTTTCCGGATTGTATCCCAAGACTGTATGGGCTCGGACTGCGGGTTTGACTATTGAATTTAAGTTCGTAATATTCACAATGGCATAGTCAATGTATCTCCCGTTTCCGTCACCACGGTCACGGTATCCGTAGTGACAGACAGGCACGAAAGGCCATACCGGCGGAGCAGCATGATTCCCGATGCTACCCGGGCCTTCTCTTTTTCATCCAAGGGAATCCTGCGGCTTACGATATCCTCAATCTGCCTTGACCTGGATAGCCTCCTGAATGACGATGAATCCGCCGGAGGGATGACTCGGCAGTCCATTTCAATTGTGTCTCTGAACCATTTGACTACATAATAATCTCCATCAATATACCCGTCGTATGTAGTGACAGTCCTTTCCCCTATTGAAAATTCTCCAAACATGGACCAGTCAGTGTCCTGCATCATATCGTTCAGAGAAACCGTACAAGCGAAAACAGACACTGCAAGCATCGCGACACTTGCCGACATTATGACAATCCGATTATTCATCACCATGAATCATTATGTTGTGACCGACATCTCTATAGCCTTTTGACTGCAGCTGTTCTCTCCGTTCTCGCGTATCCGGTATTTCAAACCGGACAAGCATGCCGCTTTTGTCATCCCATATCTCACCAGTGACAGCTCCACCGCAGTCTACTTTCAGCCGCCGGAACCCGCCCCGTACAAGAGCCACCAGACCAACGGCCATAGCCAATTCTTCCTTGTCCAGAGGGAAACTTCTGATACGGAATTCTTCAAGCCAGTCTTTCTCCATATATTCAGTTTGATAGAATTTTACATCGTTGATTATTCTCCACTTGGAGTCCAGACCAACTACAAACCTCACTGAATCCGAATCCATAATGCCCCTGATGCGCGAGAATCGACCTGGATCATATTCCATTTCAATTCCTTTGAACCGGTTAAAATCAACCTCTGCTATACGATCAGCCAAAGGCTCATCATCCACTACATCATCCGGAATCCGCCATGTACATTGGGCAAGGACCGGCACCATTACAACCATTGCCAATAATGTTTTCATAAAGTACTGAACTTATTTCTTCTTCGCTGACAAGTACCAACTGATTAATTTTACCATTATCTGTTGCCCCCGGATCCACAAAGTCCACCGGATTCCCCCGCACAGTACGCATACGGTCTTATCCGATGTTGGAATTTTTGTCTTAAATATAGTGATTCTAATCTATCATCTTCCCGTGTCACCCATGAAGATTTCTTCGCAGAAAGGATAGATGTCATCAGGAAAATTTTCCTCCACAAACTTCATATTGTAATGTGACCGGGTCGTATAATGGAACTGACCGTCGTAATCCAATAGATAACTCGCCTTTTTCCAGTTCAGATCCCTGGCCTGCACGATGTCAATCATCCGCCGGACAAGCACGCTGTCCCAGACCGTGACCCCGTTGAACTGCAGCCCGAATTCCGGCCTCGCATTAGTCGTCAATGTGTCTGTTCCTCCTCGGTGATGCAGAAGAAGAACTATCACGGCATCCCCGGCACTCCCGCATTCCCGCATCTCATACTCCGCTCCGGAAATCCTGTCTGATACATACCGCAGAAACATCATGTCCTCCAATTCCGCATGGCGCGGACGCAGGACACTGTCGCACGACAATACGGAACCGACATCATACAGATGCGGACGCATTAGGCCCCATGGGGCTTCCCGCTGCCAGTATATCTCCGCACTGTTATACCACCTGTGAGAAAGCCGGAAATCCCCAGCCCCGCAACTCTGAAAAAACACGCCGAGCAAAACTATCGCTGCTATTGGCATACTTGACTTACTGGCTCTTATTCCCATAATACCATATTCTATTTTCTCCCTCCAACCAGATACTCTTCCGGAATATACTTCTCCCGGTAGAACTCAGGAGCATACTCAAGGAGCGACCTCCACTCCGGACTTCGGCGCAGAACCATTTCGGTCAGGAACACCGCAAGCCCGCTGTCATAGAACTCTGATGAATTGAACTGAAGAGATGACTCGGGATATGTATTCGTGGACAATGTATCAACGGTCACACTGTCATAATCATACAGGAGCACCATCACACACGGGCATATATACCTGTTGTACGATGACGGCGTTTTTTCTGCTGATGAAATTCTGCTTGAGATATAATTCAGTGTATCCCTGTTCCCGATGACATATTTCTGTGTGGTCTTTTCGAGCATATCCGTCGCTCCGCTGCCGTCAAAATACAGGCTCAAAGTAGGAAAAGCGAAATAAAAGATGCCCCACTCGGGACGGGTCAAATAGTACACATCTGCCCGCTCATACTTTGATTCCGGCTCGACACGACTCCCACATGACTCATGACTGCACGAGTTTGTCATGAATAACGGCAGCAGAAAAAGAATATATGCCGCCCTGATTCCGATTATCCTGTTTCCTGACATATCACTATAATAATCTGTTGTTTTCATATACGGCTCTTGATATTTCTTCCGGAATAAATTCAGCAACAGAACCGCAACTGAAGAAATCATCAGTCTGTCAATCTCCGCAGCCGTCGGACCTCCTTCAGATTCTTTCGGGCTAGTGCCTTCAGCATCTCATCGTCGGTATCCGAAATGACTCCTCTGAAGCATTTCGCCGCTCCTGACAATTGCATTGACAGGATGTTGCTTATGCCATCGTGGAACTGCACAAGTACATCGTCCCCTTCAAATTCGGATATCGCCATCACCCTGACTTCTTCCGACCGAAACTGGTCCCAGTTGGATGATTGCGGTATTATGATAACGGGAAACACTTCATCCGGAATATAAATTTCACAACTTCCTGCATCAAACCCTGATGTAAGCCTGACCTTGAATGAATAGATGGCATATTTGTCCTGTCGCCCGGTCTCCTTTATGGCAAAGCAACTATCCCGTGAGCGGTAAACCAGCTCGTTTTCTGGCGGGAATATGTAATTGCCCGCAGTATCAATAGCTCCCATAAAACCTTCTCCAAACACATCCGCACTGACCAAAGAAACCCCGTTGTGAAAAAGTGTCGCGTGCTGAACTTCCGGCGGGAATATCAACTTCACATTCAATTCCCGATCATAACATATAACAAGTTGCCCAATCCTGTTTAATTGCAACATTGAACTCACTTCGCCTATGGCATGATTGTACGAACTATCTATATATACCATTGAAAATACCGGAGCCGTCTCCCTTACAACATTCCCCAATGAATCTGTCTGCCGGATGCTCATTCCCCACCATTGCTTGCCGCCCGCCTTGCTTATTTCTCTCCTCAGACTGTCACTTACATCTGAAGTGCCAGTACTGAATAAATCAAAATACCCTCTCTTGAGTTCTTGTGCATGTACTGAAATAACAGCAATAAATGTGGCCAGAATAACAACTATTGTCAATTTAAACTTCATCTTAATCTCCTCTTATGTTGAATCCACAAAGTCCACCGGATTCCCAGCACAGTATGAATACGGACTCAACCAATAGTACTCCTCCCCCAGAGGATCCTGCGACAGCCACCGCCCCGTCTCCGCGGAGTAAAGCCGCGCCCCGTAGTCCAGGGCCGGAACTCCCGCAAAACTTAAGGCACTCCGTTTCATGGCATTGGAATTTTTGTCTTAAATATAGCAGTTCCTCTCTAATTTTGTCATTTTCTCCTGATGCCGCATCATAATGCAGGTGTCTGCAATAACTTATTCTGCCGTCGGTTCATAATAATATACCAACTTAAATTTACCGGCTTTGTACAGATATCCTATTTCTGTCATCCACTCCGCATTTCCCCACAGGTCTGAATCCGCAAATCCCACCCGATAATATGCGTCCGTTCGGACAAACAGGTCCCGGCAGTCACAGTCATCATCAATTTCAAGCAGACATTCATGGCCTCTGTAGGGAAAACACCCGTCATAGTTTCCCGCAAATGCCGCTATGGGGTCAAAACCCTGAAACCATAGTGACAAACTCAATGTGCCGGTTTCTTGCATCTTTCTGACCCAAATGTTAATTTTGCTCCCCTCAAAATAATACTCCTTATCCTTGTCTATCTCTATCAGCCGGTCTATCAGCCCATAGACTTCCTTGTCGACAACAGAATACACCGGCTTGAGAATGTATATGTAATCCGGGTCACTCGCCATTATCCTCATTGGCATGACACACAGGAAGACTGTGATAAATAATATCACTGGAACTCTGTTATTGATGTGCCCGTGTATGTTCGTCATAATACATGTATTTTGATTGTGCATATATATAATTTATCTAGACCCGAGGAACCAAATAATAGATTTTACATGTACCATGGCCATTGTCAATGAAGTCATTATCTGGAATTGCGTCTTTCAGGCATCGGCCATCAACAAAATACAGCTGCCGGTCTCCGGCATTGGCCTTGGGTTTGAAATACCATCTGTAAGCAGTGTCGACAAATGGATGGTATGGATCATCTTCCGGAATAAGAGACGGTAATTTACCATGCATACAATATTGTTCCACAACCTTTTGAGTCATTGTATCAAGATCTTTGAATGGTTTCCGATATGCATCCGAAATCATTATCAGGGTGTCTCCGTCCTGATGCCATTCCCCTCCATACCATTCATATCCATAGGAATCCCTGACACTGAATGTATGGTCCTTATTCAGCACAAGATATTCCGTACCATTGGAATGCTTCGTTGAATAAACCGCAATATCATTGCCTTTAAATCGTATTACACTACAGCCTGTCATGATTATAATGGATACAACTATTACTGATATGATACATTTGTTTTTCATCGCCTGTCCTAAGATTTATTACAGTGACATATTATCCTTATCTCTGAAGCCTAATATATTCAATTGTCCTCTTATTTATCCCATCATAGAGCCGTCTGCCTTTTATTAGATATATATCCCGGTCGCCGGCATTGGCTGAAGGCGAGAAATACCACTCAAGTGCCTGATTATACAATTCCATTTCATAATCATCTTCGGGAAACGGCGTCAACTCCGGACTGAAACAATATAAATTCACCGCCTCTTTCATCAGAGTATCCAAATCCTGATACGGAATCCGGTAACAATCCGAAGTCAATATCAATCTGCCTCTCTCATAACTCCATTCTCCAGTATAACTGACTACTCCCGGATAATCTTTCACAATAAATGTATGGTCCTGCCTGAATTCTATGACACACATGGCAGGTATAGTCTCTATGTACCTCACACTATCTCTTCCACGAAAATTCAATGTGCCGCAGCCTGCCGGAAGAAAAAGAATCAGCATTATTATGAGAATACTATTTTTTTTCATTGCCTGTTTCTTTTTAAGATATTACGGCTTTGTTTCAGTCTGCATACGGGCTCACGCCGGAAAACATGGATTTGGTAAATTGAAGGGAAAAATATGTTCTGACGGCTTCATTTCTATGTGAAGCCGGCTTAAAAGTAAATGTTTCCGTTATAATTCGGGCGACCCTCATTGCCGCATCATCAATGGCCGGGTCTCCCGATTGCCTTGTAAAGCCTATGACATCCGATTTACCGTCTACATTAATCACTAACTTTATACTGACAGGTATTAATGCCATTCCATCGCAGTCGCTATGGTAGTCCAAAAGTGAAGTCATCGCATTGTACAATTCTGCATTACCCTCGGGAAATTCAGCCATTCTGTCCACAAACATATAAATATGGCTCCTGTCATAATCCGTTACCGTGTATCCGCCAAGATACCTATCCGCCATGTCAATGACATTTTCATCCAAACTGTCAAGAGGCGTTGTCATGTAGGTAAACATTTTGCATAATGTTCCATCTTTATGGAAAGCCATACTCCAGATGTCCGGATCCCAATTGATATATTTATTTTCCTCGTCAGGCTCAAATGACCGGTAAAGTTCAGGGGAATTCAATTCGAACTCATCATTATTGCCGGTCCAGAAAGGAGGCATGGTTTCTCCCCAAAAGACGACGCCATGGCCGGAATAGGATTGGATGACTGCATCTTTGAAATATTCAGAGCCATAACTGTCTTCATAGATATCAATATAATAATGATTCTGATCCTCATGACATTGAACGACAACTGGATTCTCCAAATCCGGATGTACATGAATATACCATTCCAGAATTTTGTCCATGAAAATCCTCCAATTATATTCATGCCCGTACGACACTGACATGGACACAAACAAGGCTATTGCCAGAAACATTATTTTACTCATTTATTGTCCCTCCATTTTGTCTATAGTGTGTTATAACATACCATTTGCCGGAATGAACACAGATGCAAGCGACAGGCATGTATTGCGGCTGCCGTTCAAGTTTCTTTCTGCCAGATCAACTATGTCTTCTATACACTCCTTCCCGTCTGCCTTGACCGTAAATGCAGGACACAGGGTCCCGTCATTATGGAAAGCCACCGTCCACAATTCTCCGTCTCCCTCCGCCGGAAAAGAGTACGCCCGGGTCACTTCATCCGGAAAACCATTGTAGACAAATGGTATGCGTACTCCATAGAATGCCAGTTCTGTCCCTTCGCAGTATCCATTCCCATGTTTCTGTCTGTCTGTCCCGAATATATACAGAAAGTAATGGAAACTGTCCTCCTCACACCGGACAACGACTGTGTCATACCGCTTCCTGAAGCCATCTCCCGAAATATACGACACCATCAGCCCCTCCGTAAAATCATTGATTCCGATTGTACAACCTACAGGCGGACAGCTGTACTTCTCCGTGAACATATATCTTCCGCTTTCAGGGAAAATCGCCTGCCATTCAGGATAGCCGTCCTCAACGGGATCCGGCAGACTCCAATCATGCGCATACAATACCCCGTCCTCCCAATAAAACCATATCCCGGGCTTATCTTCAATCCTCTTGATGAATTCAACCTGTCTGCATTTCCCCGTCAATGCAAACAGCCGCGATTCTTTTCCCGACAAGCCCGACAGGATGAATATATGCCCGCCATACTCCAATACTCCATCATATTTCCCGTAATATGAATAACTCAAAAGATTGGGATATATGGACATAAGCCGGACTGTATCCGCCAGTTCCTCCGGATTGGTGCGGACCTTGACAAGGATATAGCCTTCAGGATCATAATAGCTCTGATTCATCTCCGAATGTATGAATTTACTGAACAGGCCCTCAACCCTCCAGTCGGATATCTCATATTCAGGAAGTTCTATAGCCGTCTCATCTATCCAGTCCAACTCCCGGTATTCACTTACCGGCCGATACCACATTTCCTGTCCTGCCAGCTGAAGGGGAAGCAGCAAAAGAACTATCAACGATTTAGTTCTGAACTTAATAATGCTATTTTTTTGTACTTCATTCTGTTTCATTTTTCACTGAAATTTACATAAGTTCCCAAATGAACATACACATAAAATTTAGCGTTAGGCTGAAGCAATTGTATCATGTTTCGCAAGTAAATATCTTTATCGGACGGTTTCATGTTTCCAGACGGATGATTATGATTGGACTCACGAATTGTATATCCTGTATTAAAATGATATCCAACAAGCGCACTTGAACGAGAATTATGACTATTACCTACTATATTTCGCCGAGAATCCTCTGTTCCTATCTTTATATGTTCCCACTCAACACTTGATATTTCTGGATTCGCCATAAATTCAAATAATATTTGAGCATTATCATCACCTCTCACCTCAAATATTGTTAAATCCATTGTGGATTCAGATGTCTCTACAGAAACTTCATGGACATCTTCTATTATTATTTCATCAAAACTTATTGATTCTCCTGTCCGCTCCCACTCCCCGTCAGAATTCTTGTCAACAATATAGAAACTATCCTGTTCTTTGTCTTCTATCCTGTTCACGACATATCCAGTGCTGTTGATTTCCCATATATCCATCCCCTCCGGATCCACAAAGTCCACCGGATTCCCCGCGCAGTATGCATACGGACTCACCCAATAGTATTCCTCCCCCAGAGGGTCCTGCGACAGCCACCGCCCCGTCTCCGCGGAGTAAAGCCGCGCCCCGTAGTCCAGGGCCGGAACTCCCGCAAACCCCTGGTCCTCCTTCCCGTTGTACCGGTACGGCTGATCCGCCGCCTCATCGCTGCCTGTCTCCTGCCCTGCGCCTTGGTCCGTTCCCGAAACAGAGGTACTTCCCATATCATATCCGTACTCCGACCCGTAAGGGTAGTAGTCCGTCCGGAAAAGCAGATGCCCCTCCGAATCCGATACGCCCCTCACACTCCCCAGATGGTCTGCCACGAAGAACCGGTACTTCCCGTCCTCAATGTAGCCCCCGTCCACAAGAAGTCGCTCAAGCCTTCCATCCCTCCATACAGCATTCCCCGTGTAGTCCGTATCCGTCGTATCCCCCGCATGGCCGATGCTCCTCACGCGGAGCTTCTGTCCGTAAGAGAAAAGACCCCACGCTGCGGCAAACACTGCAGTTAAGACGACCCTTTTCATGGCGCTGGAATTTTGTCTTAAATATAGTGATTTTCATATAAAAAAGTGCCCGGAGGAAGCATTTATTCCACCGGGCACACTGTCAAATCATGCCGTCAATTCAGGGATATCCCAACATCACTCCAGACCCTGGCTCCGGAGGATTTCATGCATCCGGACGGTGCCGGCATCGGTGTCGCCGGTCTCGTCGCGCAGGCGCATCATCTCCTGCTTCATCTGCCGGATGACTTTTTGATATTCAGGGTCTGAATAGGCGTTGTGGTCCTCGTGGGGGTCCTTCAGAAGGTCGTAGAACTCCCAGGACGGTTCGCTCACATAGTCGGTCGAGCCGGTCATACCGAGACGGTCGCCGTAGATGAACATCAGCTTGTAGCGGTCTGTCCTGACTCCGATGTGCGCCGGCCTTTCCTTGTGCTGCGTCCAGTATCTGTAGTAGATGCTTGTGCGCCAGTCGGCAGGAGTCTCTCCCCGGAGATTGTCCCTGAAGCTGCGGCCCTGTGAGCCGTCAGGCGGCAGTACTCCGGCATAGTCTGCAAGGGTTGCCGCGAAGTCAACATTCAGCACAAGATCCCCGAGCCTCTGCCCGGCAGGAATCTCGGCGGGATATCTGATGACAAAAGGCATTCTGGCGGCTTCCTCATAGAACATTCTCTTGTCGAAGAAGCCGTGCTCCCCGAGGAAATAGCCCTGGTCGGCGACATAGACGACGATTGTATTGTCTGCAATCCCCATCTCGTCAAGGGCATCCAGCAGGCGCCCGATGTTGTCATCCACCGTCGCGGCACAGCGGAGATAGTCGCGTATCAGCTTCTGGTAGGCAGCCTTGCGGGCGGTCGTGCGGCTCATGCCTTCGGTGCTGAACGGAAGTTCCGGATAGCGGCACCACCATTTGTCCGGGTCGGCAGAGGCCTCCTCCCACCTTCTGGCGATCTCTTCTATTGTCTGCCCCTCGAATGTCCTGCCGTTGGTCTGCGGGCCCCAGTCGTAGAAATTCTCCGGCTCAGGGAAAGTGACGCCGTCATACAGATGCCTCATCCTCTCCGGGAAATCGTACGGCTCATGCGTCGCCTTGAAATGGCAGCACATAAGGAACGGCTCGTCCTTCGGCTGGGCCTGCATCCAGGCAATCGCCCTGTCCGTCACAAGGTCCGTGGAAAATCCTCTCACACGCTCCCCGAAATCCCGGTCACCAGGCCACGGATCCGTGCTGTTGATGAAAGTAGGGTCACGATAGACTCCCTGGTCATAGAAGATTGAATACCAGTCAAATCCCTGAGGCTGAGACTTAAGGTGCCATTTCCCGACAAGGGCAGTGTTGTAGCCTGAGTCCTGAAGCACAGTGGCTATCGTCGGAAGAGAGACAGACAAAGTGTCGTCAAGGGTATAGACCCCGTTGGCATGACTGTAGCGGCCTGTCAGGATGGATGCGCGGCTCGGGGCTGAAATCGAGTTGGTGCAGAAGCAGTTGTCCAGCACCACGCCCTCGGAAGCCAGTCTCCTGATATTGTCATTCACGGCATATTCTGCGAGTATGCCGCCGTATATTCCCCATGCCTGGGATGTATGGTCATCGCTCAGGATAAAGAGAATGTTCGGCCTGCGGCTGTCCCCTTCCGCCGGATTTTTATCAGCGCCCTGCACCTGAGCCGCACCTTGTCCCG
Organism: Candidatus Cryptobacteroides gallistercoris; assembly: GCA_017694835.1. Taxonomy (GTDB): domain Bacteria; phylum Bacteroidota; class Bacteroidia; order Bacteroidales; family UBA932; genus Cryptobacteroides; species Cryptobacteroides gallistercoris. The sequence continues at coordinate 39,464 of JADIMJ010000018.1, read as the reverse complement.
CAGCGGCAAATGCAGCCGGACCGGCCATAAGCGGGAGCATTCCGGAAAGTATCAGCTTATTATGTGTTTTCAACAGATATCTTTTATAATTTTAATATCGCACAGGCAGTATCAGGAGATTTTTGTCGGCGTGGCCGCCCGTGGCCTCGTGAACGGGAGGGGCCCGCGAAGCGGGAGGGATTTACCGACAAAAAATTCTGATACTGCCTGTATGTCAGAAATATATTCTAATAGATCTCCACTTCGTCGATGAAGAACCATGACGGCTGTCCCACTCCGTAATGCCATGACGGGCACATCTTGGTGCCTTCTACGGCTATCCGGACATATCTTGCGGTGACAGGGGAGTCTGACTTGCAGCCGATTTTCTCGAATTTGACCTGAGGGGAATCATCCTCGGCCACCTGAGTCTTGCCGAAGAGGGTGTATTCTTCCCCGTCGGCAGATGTCCAGCATGTGACGCTGACAGGGAGCAATATCCACTGTCCGAGCTGATGCAGGAAGTCGGCTCCTATATATGACATCTCCGTGTCCTTGCCGAGGTCAACGATGAATTCCCCGTCGCATCCTTCCCAGCCTACCCAGCTCTCGACAAAGGTAGAGCCGCCGTATATGCCGTCAGTCAGGCCGGTCTCCCCCACTTTCCTGTACCTTTCGGCCGTAGGTTCAATCACATACTCCACCTTGGCCCCGAGAGCCTTGTTGGTGCGTTCGCCCGGAAGATACCTTTCCCTGTAGAGGCGACAATAGTCCCCAGGAGTGTTGTTTCTCTCGTTGAGTGTTGGGATTCCGAACATGGCCGTCCTCTCCTCAAAGAGGTCAAGGGCCTTGGAGATGGCGGAAGGATTCTTGCACCCTTCAGCGCGGGCAATTTCCAGCTCTGAATACTGGAGCGGCAGACGGGCAATCCACACCCTCTTCAGATATTCCGGCTGGTCAGCGACCGCTGCCTCCGCCTTGTCAAAGAGGATATTGTACTGCTTGCGGCAGGCGGCATTCAGCATACCGTCCTTGTGGCTGACAGGAGAGTCATAAATCCAGAGTCTCTGCCCGGAGGCAAGCAGGGCGCCTTCGCGCATCTTTTCATACTGATAGAGGTATTTGCCGGCAGGCCCGTAATAGCCGTCAAGGAAAGTCGTCATGAGGGAATCGATGTCAGCGTCCACATTCCACATCAGCTTTGCGGCAAGATAGGAGCGCATCTCCGAGAAATCAGTCCCGAGTGTGGAGGCTATCTGGGAGAAATGCATTGTGACATGATGGTCCCTGAAAATCTGCATGTTCGGCTGGATGATGTGGAAATTCGGGAACGGGGCCACCATATTGTCAAAATTGATGCCGTAGTCCCACATATAGATGTTGTCCGATATTTTGGACCATCCTTCAAGCGCCTTCATGAAATACTGGCCGGAAGCATTGTCCGTCAGAGGCACTTCCCTGTCGCAGTCAATGTCGCAGAGCATTATGTTCACATTCGGAAGCGGCTTGACATGCTTCGGAGGATTCATCGTGAAGAGATATGCAAGGGTAGAGAATTCCTTGTCTGGAAAACGCGCCGCAATCTTGTTGAGGAACTCGATGTAAAGCCCTGACACGGCTCCTTCCCTCTCGATGACTTCCATGCAGTCCGGGCACTGGCAGTAAGTGTTGTTCCCGTCATTCTGGCTGACAGATATCAGGTTCATGCCGGGATTGGCCTTGAAGATGGAATCAATCTGCACGCAGGCCGCCTCAAGGACTTCAGGATTGGTCAGGCACCACTGGCTCGCCTTGCCCGGACGGTGCTCCCCTCCGATGAAAGAATACCAGTCAGGATGCTCCTTGCCGTATACAGAAGCAGGCAGGATATGGTTGAATGTGTGTACCCAGAGGTTGCCGGCAAAGGCTTCGTCCGGCTGCTCCAGCCTGAACCACACCTTGTACAGTGGGTCAAGGGCGAGGGAGTAAGACTGTGTCTGGCGGTATCTGAATGTCGGGGTCTCGCTGAACGAGAGGCCGTCCGGCAGGGACAGGCTTTCCGTCGTGTCATAATACAGGGCATCGGCGGCATAGTACCTTACGCCGAACCAGTTTTCAAGAAGAGTGACCACGGCATATGACGAGCCGTTGCCGCCTCCGGAGACGATTTCAGTCCTTCCGTCAGTGACATTGACGCTGAATGCGTCTTCGGTGAGGCCCGACTCCGGCACCACCCCGAGGATGACAACATCACCCTTCTTCGCCTTGCTGTCCAGCGGAAGAATCTCTGCCTCCGCACCGGTCAGGCGTTTCACAAAATCCTGCAGCAGAAAAGCCGCGTCCTGCTCCGCCTGCGTGTCGGCAGCAAGAATACGCCCTGAAGCTTTTCCGTTCCTGACGATAAATGTGCCCGCCGATGCCTGATAAGACGCCAGGCAAAACAGGGCCAAAGTCACAATGAGTACAATCTTTTTCATCTCTGAACAAATGGTTTGTTTATGATAAATTGATTTAATGATTAATATTTTCTACGGTTATGTCGTGCATTTGTTTTTTCTGCTTCCAAATTTAGGAAAAATTATCCCTCGGGACAAAAAAGCCGGCCCTGAGTTTTCCACAGGGCCGGCTTCGGAATCATTCAATGTCTGAAAAACTTCCTGAAAGGCTGTTTTTCTTATTCAGCGGATGCGTTAGGGTTGGAGAAGTCGATTACTTCTCCCGTCCATGTAGGAGCCTGGGCGCATACAAGATCCCTTCCGTTGGATGTTGCGTCATAGTATACACTGCCTTCTCCTTCGTTGAGTTTCCAATAGCCGATAAGGTTCTCGGAAGTGGCAGGGACTTCACGGTTCATGGCATCCTTGATGGCATTTGCCGTAAGGGCCGTATTCCAGAAGCGTACCTGAGCCATCTTGCAGTTGGCACGGAAATACGAGCCTGAAGAGCAGAGCTGGAGATTATTGATGATATAATCCGTAGACGAGAGGTCCATAGATGCATCTTCCTGACCGTTGATGTACATTATGCACTTTCCGTTGCCGCATACGAATGCAACATGATACCATGTTTCAGGTTCAAATGCGGAATTGCTGTTGAACTGCGAGCCGTATGTCTTGACCTGAAGCTTGTCATAATCGACATTTGCATCTCCGAAGCGGATATAAATCTCCGTTCCCTTTGACACAGGGGCATTGAAAATAGCCTGATTGTTTATAGGGAATGCGCTCATCCACACCCATGCTTCCAAAGTCCAGGCATTGGTCTCCACACCCCAGTCTGCGGCATCTTCGGATTTAGCCGGCAATGTTCCCGAATTCATTGTAGGAACAGTCTGATGCAGAGGTGCCGTGATAAGATAAATGAGCCTTCCCGATGCCTCCAATATCTGCACAGGAGAATCAGATCCGGCAACCTTTATCGGCAGGCAATATGCAAGGCCGTCACCGGAAGGAATCTCATTGATTGTGATTTCCACATCACCCGAAGAAATACTTCCCGCCGGAATGACAACCTCCGCAGGGAATTCCACATATTCTTCAGGGAGAGTCACATAGTTTGTCCCGTTTTTGGAATTGTACTCCTCCGTAAATTCAGGAGCAAGAGCCAAGGTTGCATGAACGTCAACATCAAGAGGCTGAGCCAGTCTGAGATGAATAGTCGTCGTAGTAACGCCGTTAACGGTGATGTTCACGACCTGCTGAGTGAATCTGTCTGAAGGAGCAGCCTCGTTGATGAAGAGGCCGTTCTCAATGACATCATACTTTGTATTGCATCCGGCCGCAAGCACGACGGCAAGAGCAAGAGAGAATATTCTGAAAATATATTTCATCTGTATGATTTTTTAATGTTACTCACCGGCTTCTTCGCCTCCTTCAGCAGGCATTTCCCAAGGGTATACATAGCTGTGGAGAGTCTTCATAGCCTGTCTGTAAAAATTATAGTTGGTATCGAAAACGACCCTGAACGCGCCTATGCCTCCGATAGGTGACTCGACTCCAGGATAATAGTACTGGGCAAACCCGTTCAGCTGGAATGTGTACTCACCCTCTCTTGTCCTGTATGTAGGACCTCCGGTCGAACCGTAGGACTCGAAGTTGGAAGTAAGGATGGTCTTTCCCACCACTGCCTCTGGTGAAAGTACGCCGTTATAGTTATTTATAAGGGAGTTCAAACGATAGTCTGTCGAACTGGTGGACCCGTCCCCATATGCCTGGATTATGAAATAGTCAAGGATGAGTCCGTCAGAAGGATTGAGTATATCAGGCTCTCCGTCCACGCAGAGCATCATCTCCGACCCTGACGCAGGACCGTATTCCTTTGACATTTCATCCAGGAAAAAGCTAAGCCGGTCCGGATAGGAAGAAATATTTCCCGGTGATCCGTAATTAGGCTCAAGGTCAAGGTCAAAGCCGTCCCAGCCGTATTTGGCTATGGTATCCATGATGGAGCGGGCATATTTCCTGATGGCGGCCTCGCCGTTGTCAGCATTATCCCATCCCCAGAATGCGTTTACGGCTTCCTGCTCTGAAGAATATCCGTTCTCCGACCAGTTCTGGCGTACTTCCGAAGGAGTGGTCTGGTCTCCGATGTTGGCGACGATGAAACAGAGGAGACATTTTGTTCCCTTGATTTCCTTTACTTTGCGGAGATCCTCATGTTTCTCTGGAGTAAGGTTGTTCCAGTTGCCCCAGATGGAGATGAAGTCCACTGAATCCGGCAGACCCATGAGCTGGTTGGACATGTTGCTGCCGACCCCTGACCAGTCACTGAACCATGCGAATGTCACGGAACGGTTAGGGATACCGTTCTCATCGACCGTACGGCTTGCCTTCCATTCACGGAGGGCGGCATAGTACTCGTCACTGCGGGAAGATTCCTGAAGACCACCCGGTTCGTAGTTATTCGCCTCGGGTGTCACCCAGTCACTGCAGGCTGAAAAGGCAAACAGAGCCGTCAGACCTGCCAAGCCCATATAAATTATTCTTTTCATTTGCATCTTGTCAATTCAGATTAATACTTTTTCTCGCCATTTTTCAAAGCCCACCAGAGCTCTGTTCCGTCCTCGTCTCCTCCTTCAAGCTTGGCAGCTGCAGCTTCGACATTTGCCGCATTGCGCTCATACTCGCTCTGGGAGAATCTCAGGCGCCTCTGCTGGCGCTCTCCGTCTATCTGCGGCTGAGACAGATTGTTGCGCGGAGCAAAGAGATAAGGATAGCCTGTACGGCGGAAGTCACTCCAGCCCTCAAGGCTTGACGGGAAGCCCGCAATCCATTTCTGAGTGATGATTTTCTCAAGCTTCTGTTCGTCAGAGGCTCCCTCATCCCAGGCGATGGTCACTTTGGACTTGTTGGTCACATTGTTTTCTCCGACCAGAGGATCAGTATGGTTGCCAGGTGTAAGTGTATTGTTCGCAATATATGCATCGGCTCCCTCAACGCCCCATTCAGCGAATGAGAGTCGGATGCCCTGCTCGTAGAACTGCTGTGCTGTACCGCCCATGTTCCAGCCTTTGAGAGCCCCTTCGGCACGAAGGAAAGCGGCCTCGGCAGCGAACATTATCGGCATAGGAGTAGTCCTGTCAAGACTTTCATAAATAAGGCCGGAATAATACCTGTAATCAGACGGGATACAGCCCTGAATGCCGGAGCGGACTCCGATATATTCCTCAGGAGCATCTTCCGAAGCCGTATATGTCGTGAAGTATTTGGCACGGCGAGGATCCTGATAGCCGTTCATATATGCGACTATACATGCGTTTGCCTTGACCTCGTATGAGCCCCAGCCTGCAGATACCTGATAATATCCGTTAGGATAGCGTCCGTTGAGATTGTCATATGCGCTGTCATCAATCGACTCCATGACGCCGGCAGCGACAGCCTCTTCTGCCTTCTGCTGGGCATAGACAGGGTCAACGCTGCTTATTCGCATGGCCATGCGGAGCTTGAGGGTATTGGCAAATTTCACCCACTTGCTGTTGTCTCCGCCATAAACACGGTCAACGGAAGAAAGAGGAGTAGAGCCGGACACAGCAGCTGCCTGAATTTCGGCAATAGCGGCATCCAGGTCATCGAACATGGCATGCCATGCAGTCTGCTCGTCGTCATATGCCACATAGAAATCTCCGTTGGCTACGGAAGTATAAGGAAGCGGTCCCTGAAGGGATGCCACCATGGACATCACATACACTCTGAGAAGCTGCGCCATCTGGAAATAATAGCCTTCTCCATCGGTCTGGCGCTGCACAGAGAACCATCCCGGATAAAGGCCTTTTCCGCCTTCAGCCGTAAAGTACCAGTCGACAGTCCACTTGTTCCAATCGTCATCGATATTCATCGTAGAATAGAGAGTACCGCGGCTCCATGAGTTCGGAGCTGTGACATAGCCGCCGAAACAAGCCCAGAAGGTATTGTTCCTCTGGCAAGGGTTTTCCTCCGGAGAGGCAAGACAATCCAGCATTGCCGGGAAGAAGCTTGTCACAGGGAGCGCCTCCGGCTCATACGGATTAGTGTTGTATTCTTCGAAATTCTTTGTGCAGCCGCCTGCGATGACACCGGCGGAGACAAGCAGAAGAATATTTCTATATATTTTGTTCATATTGCACTAGAATTGAAGTTTGACGTTAAATCCGAGATTGCGTGTGCTCGGGAGCATGAATGTATCGAATCCCTGATAGTAGCTTGAAGTGACTTCCGCCGAAATTTCAGGATCGAACGGAGCCTTGCAGTAAATCATCCAGAGGTTCTTTCCCACGAAGCCAACTGTCAGCCTGACTTTGTCCTTGAACCACTTTGACGGAAGTGTATAGTTCACGCTGAGTTCCTGCAGACGGACATTGGTAGCGTCATATGTATAGTATGCGGCATTTCCGGAAATCTTGGTATAGTATTCCTGGGCAGGGATGATTCCCTGGTTAATCTGTATGCCGCCGGCATCCCTTGCGTCAGCAGAACGCTGCGAAACACCATAGAAATCAAGATACGACTCTGTGGCACTCATCACGATACCACCTATACGGGCGGCAAATGTAATGCCCACGTCAAGTCCCTTGTACCCGAAGTGCGTGTTCCATCCCATATTGAACTTCGGAAGAATTGATCCGAGATAGAAATCATCGACTTCTGTCACAGAAAGTCCTGCAGCCGGGTCATAATATACATTGCCGTTGTAATCCCTTGTAAGAAGATGGCTGGCATATACATCACCCATGGAACCTCCTTCCTTGAGTATCACGCGTGCATCCAGTCCTCCGAATGTACCCTTCTGGATTTCATTGGACATCTGAATCATTTCTCCTGTAAGAGGGTTGCGCACCTCATCGATGAGGGAAATAATCTTGTTCTGGTTCCATGTCATGGTATAATTGGTGGAGAATGCGAAATCACCCCACTGGTTCTCATACCCTACGGCAAGCTCGATACCCTGGTTCATGATGTTTCCGCTCTGGACCGGAGTGCTGACATATCCTGATGAAGCAGGAAGCGGAGCATCGAATGTCTGGTTGAAAGTATTGGAACGGTAGTATGTAACATCAAGGTTGATGGAGTTCAGGAACTTGGCATTGAGACCGAATTCCCATGACTTTGTGCGTTCCGGCTTGAGGGCAGTGTTCGGATACTTGGCTGTGGAAGACCAGCTGTTTGACTCTCCGTCATATTTATAGAAAACCTTTGTCATATAACGGTCGTACGCATTACCGACTTCCGTATATGACCCTCTGACCTTCAGGAATGAGAGCCACTTCGGAGCATCGAACATATTGGAGATGACAGCCGAGAGACCTACAGAAGGATAGAAAAAGCCCGGATAATCAGAGAATGCCAGCTTGGAATCCCAGTCATAACGGCCTGTGGTCGTAAGGTAAAGCATTGACTTCCATCCTATTTCCACGCTATAGTACACAGCCTGCATCTGGTCGTGATATCCTGCCTGGTCCGGCTTGTATTTGGTTGTCCTGTCCAGATTGTGGATTGCGAAGAAGTTAGGCATGTCCGCAGCCAACTGCCCGTTGTACCCCATGCGCTCATAGACATTGTCATTGATTGAAGCTCCGACATTGGCATTGATTGACCAGTCTGTCCAAGTCTTGTGGATAGTGGCAAGCACATCTGCATAAGTACTGTTGGCCGTAGTCCAGATATCCCTGTAGGAGCCGGCAGGACCGGCCCAGAGATTATCCGTGGAAGCATAGAGCTTATAAGTAAGCCTGTTGGTATAGTTGTCAAGCTTCACACGGCCGGAAATGTCAAGCCAGTCGGTTACATTCCATGTGAGGGATGCGCCCAGCATGTAACGCTTCTTGTCATTCTCGCGGAGCTCGCGGTTCTGCACCCAGTAAGGGTTCTGCATACCGATGTTGTTGTTTCCGTAAGGCCAGTAGTTGACATTGTATCCGAGGGCAGCATCATAGCGCTCGTACATCTGCACATCCTCGAAGCTTTCACCCCTCGGGAACAGATAAAGGCCAGGGAGCGGGTTGTAATAGATACCCTGCGACACGAGGTTGCGGTCATTCTGCTTCACGAAGCTGGCCGAAAGGTCAAGGGTAAGCTTGTCCTTGGCAAACTTGGTCGTGTTGCGTCCAGTGAAGTTGTAGCGGTTGTAGGCGCTGTTAGGAAGGATTCCTGTGGAGTTGGTGGAAGAAACGGACAGATAAGTCTGGTTCTTGTCATTGCCGGTGGAAAGGGATGCGGAAGAAATTATGTTCGCCCCAGTCTTGAAATAGTTGCGGGCATTGAAATCAGAATTGACCTCCGGTCCCCAGCTTGATATGCTTCCTGCCACATTGCCGTATTTGCTCTGCATGCGCGGAGTCATATAGGCATTTGAGAATGTGGTGCTGTTCGACACGGTCACCGTCGTCTTGCCGGCTTCTCCTTTCTTGGTGGTGATGAGGACGACACCGGCGGCTGCGGCATTACCGTAAAGGGCGGCAGCAGAAGGACCGGTAAGCATGGTGATTGACTCGATGTCCTCAGGGTTGATGTCGGCGACACCGTCGGAACCAGGCTGGTCTGACATGTTTGAGGCATTTCCGCTGTTGCTCAGGTTGAACATCGGGATACCGTCAATCACATACAATGCAGTGTTGGAAGAAGTGAGGGACTTCACACCACGCATCACGACGCGGGATGCACCTCCCGGGCCGTTCGCGCCTGCGTTGATGGTGACACCGGCCACCTTGCCGACCATGGAGTTCACGAAGTTGGCGTCCTTCACGGCCGTGAGTTCATCGGAATTCACCTGCTGGACATTGTAGGACAGCGCCTTCTCTTCGCGCTTGATACCGAGGGCAGTGACCACTACCTCATCGAGGAATTCCGTGGACACGGACAGATTGAAATTCTGTGTAGCCTGTCCGGTATAAGGGATTTCCTGGGTCTCGTATCCGAGGATGGATACTACGATGACATCCCCAGGGTTAAGTCCGCTCAGGGTGTACTCGCCGTCGAATCCGGTGGTGACACCGCCCTGGCTGTCCTTGATCATTACGGCTGCGCCGATGACTGGACCCTGATCATCTGTAACGATTCCGCTGACGGTGCCCCCCCCGTCTTGGGCGAAGGCCTCAGAAGGCGTCAGCATATTCAGTGCGGCAAAGGCAAGGAGAGCCATGCAGCAACTGAACAATGAAGACTTCATTGTTTTTAACATAAACAGAATTTTTGGTTATTAATTGTAATTATGTAATCCCCAAAATTAACCAAAATTTGTTTATAACAAATCTATTTCCAGCAAATTTTCCCGAATCCCCGCAGCAGAGGCTCTTATTCTATGATATTTTCAGGGAGAATATGAATTCCAGCCCACCCTCCTTACGGTTGACGGCACGGATATCTCCGCCATGGAAGGCCACGGCATTGCGGACGATGGACAGGCCGAGACCGGAGCCGCCGGCATCCCTGGTCCTGCCTTCGGATATCCTGTAGAAGCGCTCGAATATGCGGGACAGGTGCTCCTCGCTGACACCCTTGCCGGTGTCGTAATATGTGAAATGGAGATGGCCGTCGCTGCGGGCGTAGCACTCGAAATGGATACGGACACCGTCTCCGCCGTATTTCATGCTGTTTTCGATGAGATTCCTGAATATGGAATATATGAGGGTGGCATTGCCGCTGATGACAAGGTCGTCTCCGAGCATGTTCTCCACCGTTATTTTCTTGCTGTCCAGAACTTCCCTGAACTCCTCGATGATTTCATCAGTGACCTGCCTGATGTTGACCTTCTCTTTCTGGAGCTGCTCCGGGGCCTCCTCGATTTTCGTAATCAGGGCGATGTCCCTTATCAGGTCCGAGAGCCGGAGGGTCTGCACATAGGCCCTGTCTATGAATACCTGCTTGCGCTCGTCAGACACGTCGGGGCATGAAATGAGGGTCTCGAGATACCCGCGGATGCTGCTGACAGGAGTGCGGAGCTCATGCGCGATGTTGTTGGTCATCTGCTGCTTCATCGTCTTGTTTTTCTCGGATTCGGTGACATCATTGATGGTGACTTCAAATCCGTTGTCCGGATAGATGAGCATCTGGATGTCATAGTTCCTCCCTCCCCTTGAGAGCTTGAAGCGGAACACGGGGAGATAATCGGTCTTGACCGGAGTATTATGTTCAAGGAATTCAGCAAGAGGAGCGAAGACCGCACTCTTCCAGATGTCGTTTATGTCAGGAGTCGGCCTGTCGAGCAATGTATTGACGAACTGGACGAAACGGTAGTTGGCATACTGCTTCTCCCTCCGGGGGGAAAAGATGGCTATGCCTCCTTCATAATAATGTATATGCAGCAGCAGGCGCTCTTTTTCCAGGGCTATCATCCTGTTGCTCTGCTCAAGCCTCCGGTAGCTTTCAAGCATCTTGTCACCGATGGCGCCCAGCTCCGAGTCCGGAAATGTGATTTTGTCATAGTCCACCGCCCCCTTGTCCGCAGCCTCGGCGAAACTGTGCAGCCTTGAGATGCCTTCCCCGAAATGGTCGGCCAGGAAAATGAGAGAAAACAGGGCCACGACGAAGAGCGAGAACACCAGCACAAGGAAAAGCATGTCCGGCTGGAAGAATCTCCTGACATCGACCTCATAAGGCAGGGCTACCCTGACGACAAAGCCCCCGTACGATTTGGCGAAATAGAAATACGGCAGGCCTGTCGTGTCGGACACCCGTATGGCAAAGCCCTCTGACCTGAGTATGGACTCCTGCACTTCCGGACGCAGCAGATGATTGTCCAGGGAATCCACATCCGCCCGGGAGTCAAAGAACACCGTGCCGTCCTTGCCCATCACCGAGACCCGCAGTTCCGTCGGAAGCAACGCCATCACCCCTTCATAGTCATCCGTCTGGGCTATGATGTCAGAGTAGACAGACAGCCGCGACTGGAGAATCTCCTCCTTGTATTTCCTCTCGCTGCTGAGCTGGAACAGCACTATCAGCACCGTGAATACAGTGAATACTCCGGCAAAATACAGAAGCAGCTGCTTCTTGTATGTCCATTTCCTTTTCATCCGACCATATATTGGGCATCAGACATTCATATATTTATCCGGACATCAGACATTGTCCGAGAATATGTCAGGCATTGTCGGTGACACTGAAGCAATAGCCGTATCCGGACCTGTTGGTGAGATAGTTCTTGTATGTCCCGAGCTTGCTTCTTATCCTTGCGATATGCACATCAACGGTCCTGTCAAGCACATACGGGGCATCTTTCCAGAGCTCGCCGATGATTTCCTCGCGGGAATAGACCCTTCCGGCGTGGGAAGCGAGAAGATTGAGGATTTCAAATTCCTTCTTTGACAGCAGGATGGCCTCTCCGTCGGCATATACCATCTTCTTCAGCGCATCTATCCTGAGATGTCCGGCTACTATCGGCTCGTCCTCCTTTTCTTTGGCGGCATGAGCATTGCTGCGCTTGATGACGGCCTTGACCCTCGCCAATACCTCATGTATCGAGAACGGCTTGCTTATGTAGTCATCGCCTCCGGCGGAAAATCCCGTGAGGAGGTCGTTTTCGCCGCTCCTTGCGGTAAGGAAAATTATCGGCACCTGTGACTTCTTCTCTTTCCTGAGCACCTCGGCCATCTTGAATCCGGACATCCCCTCCATCATCACATCCAGCAGGATGAGCGAATATGCCGGGGTGAAGACCGAAAGGGCTTCTTCCGCCGACTCCGCACAGGCCACCTCATATCCGGCATTCTCAAGATTGAACTGGAGGATCTCCCTTATGTCTTCCTCGTCGTCCACTATCAGAATCTTCTCTTTCATCGCGATTGAATTTTGGGAACAAAGGTAACTCTTTCATACAAATGGAGGACAGGACATTGGAAAATATTTGGTTACGGAATTGTTAAGAATATATTGCGGAATGCCGTAACAATTATTTAACATGAGTCAGGCAGATATTTAGGATTTAGTTGTTTACCTTTGCCGCGAATATCTAAAACAGAAGCAATGGACTTCATTTATCTTGGATTTGTAATCTTTCTGTTCGTACTCGCCGTATCCGATCTCTGGGTGGGTGTAAGCAATGACGCAGTCAATTTTCTCAATTCGGCCATAGGCTCCAAAGTGGCGAAATTCCGCACCATCATCATAATTGCAGCCATCGGCGTGTTCTTCGGGGCCGTCATGAGCAACGGCATGATGGACATAGCAAGGCACGGCATCTTCCGGCCGGAACAGTTCAGTTTCCAGTCGATTATGTATATATGTCTGGCCGTGATGGTCACGGACATCATCCTGCTGGATGTGTTCAATTCCCTCGGAATGCCTACCTCAACTACGGTTTCAATGGTATTCGAGCTCCTCGGAGCCACTTTCGCATTCTCGATGCTTGAAATAGCAGGGAACGCCGGCGACCTCGGTTTTGCTGACTACATGAACACCGAGAAGGCCCTGTCTGTCATAATGGCAATCTTCGTGTCAGTGGCCCTCGCATTCTTCTTCGGGCTCGTGATTGAGTACATCTGCCGCCTGATATTCACTTTCAACTACAAGAAAAACCTCAAATGGAAAATAGGCATATTCGGAGGCATTGCAGCTACCGCCATCGTCTACTTCCTCCTCATCAAGGGAGCCAAGGACCTTTCGTTCATGACCCCTGAGGTCAAGGGATGGATTGCGGCCAATACATGGGAGTTGCTCGGCATCTGCCTTGTATCCTTCACGATACTCATGCAGATTCTGCATTTCTGCAGGGTGAATATATTCAAGGTGGTGGTACTCATCGGAACATTCGCGCTGGCCACGGCATTCGCAGGCAACGACCTTGTCAATTTCATCGGTGTTCCGCTCACCGGATACGACTCCTACCTTGACTATATGGCATCAGGAGAAACCGACCCGGACGCACACATGATGGGAGTGCTGAACAATCCGGCCAAGACTCCGCTGATTTTCCTGATTCTGGCCGGCATGGTGATGGTAATAGCCCTTGCAACTTCAAAGAAGGCCCACAATGTCACCAAGACGGAAATCAGCCTTGCAAAGCAGGATGAGGGAGACGAGATGTTCGGCTCGTCAAAGGTGGCAAGAAGCATTGTGAGATGGTCGTCTTCAATGGCAAATGGTCTGATAGCCATAACCCCTCCGAAAGCACGGGCATGGATCAACAGGAGGTTTGACTCGACTCAGATAGAAATGGAGGATGGAGCCTCGTATGACCTCGTCAGGGCTTCCGTCAATCTTGTGGTGGCATCCCTGCTGATAGCATTCGGCACATCGCTCAAGCTGCCACTGTCCACGACTTATGTAACCTTCATGGTCGCAATGGGTTCGTCCCTTGCAGACAGGGCATGGAGCCGTGAGAGCGCAGTGTTCAGGGTGACAGGCGTGCTCTCGGTCATCGGAGGCTGGTTTGTCACCGCCGGAGTCGCATTCGCAAGTGCGTTCATTATAGCCCTCCTGATGCATTTCGGAGGAAACATTGTGGCAGTCATCATCGTCATCATCGGACTTGCCGCACTGATACACAACAACATCCGCTACAAGGAAAAGAATGAGGAAATAAACGGAGACAAGGATTTCAGGGCAATACTCTCATGCAGGAATGCCGCCGAGACCTGGCCTATGGTAAGCAGATACATAGCCAGCAACGAATATTCGTTCCTCAACGCCATGACCGACCACTACAAGGACATCACCGACGGACTGGTAGAAGAGAATGTGAAGATACTGCGCAAGACCAGCGACGAACTCAGGAAAGAAAAGATGAAGCTCAAGAACCTCCGCCGCAAGGAGACACTCGCGCTCAGGCACATTGACTCCGAGGAAGGCCTGCGCAAGAGCGCATGGTTCCACCAGAGGTTCAACAACATGGAGCAGCTGTACTACTCCCTGAGGAGAATCTGCGAGCCTGTCTATGAACATGTGGACAACAATTTCTCCCCTCTGCCGGAAAAATATGCGGCAGAATTCAAGTCCCGCAGGGACAAGGTGACCGCAATCATCGGAAGAATCGCCACCCTGTGCAAAGACGGAGACTATGCCGACCTCAGAAGCCTTGACGAAGACATCGCCAGGCTGCAGGGAGAGTTTTCCGACATGCGCAAGTCCCTGATGGCAGACATCCAGCAGGGCGACGTGAATCTCACGGTTGCATATCTGTACCTCAACCTCCTGCAGGAGTCGGAGCAGATTACCATTGAGCTCCAGCAGATGTCAAGGGCATCGAGGAAATTCCAGCAGGGCTGACAGCCTGTCATACTTCGGTCCAGTGTATTTTTATGCCCTTGCGTTCCATCCCGCGGAACCATGTCATCTGCCTTTTGGCGAACTGATGTATGGCGATTGAGAGCCGCTCCCTCATCTCCTGATATGTCATCTTCCCGGTAAGGTACAGGGTGACATATTTGTATTCAAGCCCATAATATATAAGGTCATCAGCCGGAATGCCGTCCTCAAGCAACGAGCGCACCTCCCCGACCATGCCTTCCTCCAGCCTGGCATCTAGCCTGCGGTCTATCCGCGCATTGCGCTCGTCGCGGCTTACCAGAGTACCGATATAATATGTATGCTTCGGCAGGAAATGCGTCGTGTCCACCGGGTGTTCCTGCTCATAAATCGCAATCTCAAGGGCCCTGATGAGCCTTTTGCGAGTATCGTAGTCCGTGGAATTGTGCAGGGGCTTGAGCGAAGCGAGCATCTTTATGAGGACATCCGTGTCCTCTTTCTCAAGCCTTTCGCGCAGTTCTTGGTCCGCAGGAACATCGGGCAGGGAATATCCGCAGGTGACAGCCTCGATGTAGAGCCCTGACCCGCCGCACAGTATAGGGATTCCTCCCCTGCCCCTTATGTCGGAATAAACCCTCTCAAAGTCATTCTGATACTGGAAAATATTGTATTTGGACCCTGCCGGGGCAATGTCGAGCAGATGCACCGGGATTTCGCCGTACTCCGACAGATCCTTGCCTGTCCCTATGTCCATCCCCCTGTAGACCTGCCTGGAATCCGCTGAAATGATTTCAGCACCTGCCTGCCCTCCGCCGAGCCGCGCATTGAATTCCCTTGCAAGGGAGACAGCATACCGTGTCTTCCCTGAAGCCGTGGGCCCAAGGATGCAGATGAGGTCCAGTCCGCCGCCAAGATATTCCCTGAGCAGTCCTTCCTTATCTATGTGTTCAGGAGACGGCAGTTCGGCCATCGGCGGCACTCCGCTCCCCTTCTGTCTGTCTTTTTTCTTCGTCATAGGATATGAATTTGAAAATACTGCCGGCCTTTTGGGCAAATCAGAGGACAATTTTAATAAAAATAAATGTCTATCCGCAAAAATTTGCCGGATATCATTACTGCTGCAAGGACATGGGGTACTGACGGTAAATCCCTCCCACCGCATTGCGGCGGGCCCCTCCCGTTCACGAGACCACGGGCGGTCACGCCGTCGGTACCCTCATGTCCCTGCAGCAATGAACAAACGGCAATATTATTATGGATTTACTGATGAAAATATACACTGTGGCCGATGGTATTTTGAAATATGTCATCATTCCGTACAATATATCATCATAATGTCGTATAATAAATAAAATGAGATAACTTTGCAGCTATGATGTCCGGGAAGGTGGTGCCGGACGGAAAGATGACGGACAAAGGAAAAACGGAGGGAAAGATATGCCGAAGGCAAAAAGCAATGTGGAAATAAAGAACAGAAGGGCTTCGTTCGACTACGAATTCCTTGAGACATATACTGCCGGTATAGTGCTGAGCGGGACGGAAATCAAGTCAATCCGCGCAGGGAAGGCCTCGCTTGTGGATGCATTCTGCTATTTCAACAACGGCGAACTCTATGTCAAGAACATGCATGTGGCGGAATACCTGTGGAGCAGCAGTTGGGGCAGGCACGACCCGAGAAGGGACCGCAAGCTCCTGCTCACAAGGAAAGAGCTGAACAAGCTGCAGCGGGCAGTAAAGGAAAAAGGCATGACCATCGTGGCCGTAAAGCTCTACATCGCACAGAACGGCTACGCCAAGCTCCTGATAGCCCTTGCCAGGGGAAAGAAAGAGTATGACAAGCGCCAGTCCATAAAAGAAAAGGACCTGCGCCGCGAAATGGACAGGTCCGGATATTGACTCATCTGCACCCTCTGAATGACATCCCGTCATCCGAAGACGGTGCTTCTGCTTTCGTGGAGAATACGAGAGTCGAACTCGTGACCTCTTGCATGCCATGCAAGCGCTCTAGCCAACTGAGCTAATTCCCCGAATGAGGATTGGTTCCTCAAATGAAGATTAATTCCCCGAATGAGGATGCAAAGATAATACATTTTCCGACAAATCAATGCATCCTCACAAACTTCCTTTAATTTAAATGATCCCTTCTACGAAATCACTTCCTCCACGACAGCCTCAAGCCTGGACTCAAGTTCATCAGCAGCAGCCGTTTCGCCTCCGAGGCGCATGATGTCCGTCAGATAGTAGAGATACTGGCAGCCCTCCTCATAGTTGGACTGGGCAAAGTCATAGAACTCCAGATAGAATTTTATTGAAGAAAGGAGTTCATCGCCGAATCTCACGGCCATATCCGTGGCCTTCTCCTTGGCTTCAAGCCGGTAGTACAAGTCAATCATCTGCACCACAGCAAGTTCATTTCCTGTCCTCAGGTATGTGATGTCAAGAGGATAGCTTGACTCCGGCACACAGGCCTGGCACTTGTCAAGGATTTCCTCGGCGCGGTCATATTCGCCGGCCTTGTACAGTTCTTCGGCGACATTGCAGAACAGGCGGCGCTGCGACATTACCCCGCAGAAGGTAGTCACATTCTGGTAATCCACGAAATAATCGCTTCTCTTGAGTGCGTCCCATGTATATACATCCGTCATCTTGTGATAGAGGTCATCTGGGTCTGAAAATCCAGGATTGGACAGAGTGGTCTTGTTCTTTATCGGCACGAAACGGTATGAAAAGCCGTCGTACATCAGATATTCCCTGAGTCCGACATTGATTTCACCTCCCATCTGCAGCAGGCTCAGAGGCCTGTCCCACTGATAGCTTGACAGAAAATCCAGCATGAAGAGCTCGGGCTTGGACAGGAAATTCTTGTCCTGCGGGATAGTAAGCACAATTTCTTCAGGAATCATGTCCGCATACTTTGCATCAAGGATACCGTATTTGATGACATTCTCCTTGTTGACAGGAATTGTAAACTTGTGCGATATGATATAGTTCACCTTGGAGCCGTCATTCAGCGGCAGTTTGATGCGGGGATCGCGGAAGACCTCCATCACGGCGGACAGAGGCAGCGGCTGGTCGCTGATGTCCTGTATGATGACATAGTCATTCGTGCCGTAAAGATACTGTTCGGGACCGACCTTCAGGTCAAGCGGAGCAGACTCATTGCAGGCATATTTCATCTGGTCGATATGCCAGTCGGTGCCGAGAAGGGAAGTATTGCAGATGCGGACATCCGGCCTTACGCCCTCCACTTCCTGCGCATACCACAGAGGGAAAGTGTCGTTGTCCCCGTGGGTAACAAGTATGCCGTTCTGTCCTACGGAATTGAGATAATTCTTGGCAAGCTCCACGGCAGTGTATCTGTTGCTCCTGTCATGGTCATCCCAGTTCTGCTGGGCCATCAGGGCAGGCACACCCAGGCAGAGAAGGGACACGGCTGAAGCCGCAGATGCCTTTACGGCCGGAGCACTTCCTGAAGAAGCTTTGCCTGACAGAAGTCCTTCCAGCCATGAGTATATCCCGGCCACGGCCAGGCCGACCCAGATTGCAAATGCATAGAACGAGCCGGCATACGCATAGTCGCGCTCGCGGACCTGGAACGGAGGCTGGTTAAGGTAGAGCACGACGGCGATTCCTGTCATGAAGAACAGCAGGAATGTCACCCACGCCCCTCTCTTGTCCCTTGCGAACTGGAAGAATATCCCGATGATGCCCAGAAGCAGAGGCAGCATATAATAATGGTTCTTGCCCTTGTTGTCCTTGAGATAGGACGGGGCATCGCTCTGGTCCCCGAGCCGGGCCGTGTCCAGGAACCCGATCCCGCTCTCCCAGTTGCCGATGAAGATGTCTCCCGGCGCAGGGCTGTGGATGTCATTCTGGCGTCCGGCGAAATTCCACATGAAATATCTCCAGTACATCCAGTTCAGCTGATAGTCAAAGAAGAATCTCATGTTGTCCCTGAAAGTCGGCTTGTTGTGCTCCGCCCCCGGGACAGGCCGACCCTTTTTAATGTAGGACTCATAGAAGTCTATGTACCTCTCATCGGAATTGCTCCACATGCGCGGGAAAAGCATCTTTCCCTCCCTGCTGTATTCAGGAGCGCCCGGGGAATCCGCATGGACATACTTCCCGTCAAGAGGCGCCCAGTACTTGCCGTCCTTCCACTCATACGGCGCACCGAAATACTGCCCGTAGAGCAGCGGCGTGGAACCATACTGTTCCCTTGCAAGATACCTGACCAGAGTAAAAGGATTGTCAGGCTGGTATTCATTGGTCGGAGTCTTGACGGAAGACCTTATTATGACTATCGAGAAAATGGAGAAACCGACCACAATAGTCGTGAAGCACAGCAGGACGGTGTTCCAGAACACTTTCTTTTTCCTCAGTGTCACGAAGAGGCCCCAGAAGCACAGGGCAAACAGGAGGACCATGAAGAAAATGGCCCCGCTGTTGAAAGGAAGTCCGAAGACGTTGACAAAAAGAAGGTCAAAATATGCGGCCAGCTTCGGCAGCCACGGGATTATGCCCCAGAGAATCACTGCGAGGATGACGCAGGACACCAGAAAAATCCTGACATATTCCCTGAATGTATAGTGCCCGTCCTCCCTCTTCCTGTAATAGAAGAGAAAGACCAGGGCCGGAATGGCAAGCAGGTTCAGGAGATGAATGCCTATTGACAGGCCTATCAGAAAGGCAATGAGCACAATCCACCTGTTGGCATACGGAGTGTCCGCCTGTTCGTACCATTTTGTCATTGCCCAGAATACCATCGCGGTGAAAAGCGACGACATCGCATAGACCTCACCCTCGACAGCCGAAAACCAGAATGTGTCGGAAAAACAGTAGACAAGGGCTCCGACTATGCCTGAGCCATAGATTGCAATCGCCCGCCCCGGAGAATATGTCCCGTCGCCGGAAGGCCGGAGAAGCCTCTTTGCAAGAAAGACTATGGCCAGATACAGGAACATGACCGTGAGCGCAGAACAGATTGCACTCATCGCATTCACGGCAACAGCGGCATGCGAACTGTCGGCAAAAATGGTAAAGAATCTCGCAATCAGCTGAAAGACCGGGTTTCCAGGAGGATGTCCCACTTCCAGCTTATATGAGGAGGCGATGAATTCTCCGCAATCCCAGAATGATGCCGTGGGCTCTATAGTCAGAAGATAAGTGACAGCCGACACCACAAAGACAAATGCCGCAGACACCCGGCTCCACAGATTGAATTTCCTGTTGTCCATAATTTCCATTCAAAGTTTCGTATGCGCCGAACGGACTCCGGCAGAAATCGGAGGCAATCCGGCAGCCAATAAGAGGACAAATATACGAACATAATGACTATATTTGCAAAAATTAATTGTGCCATGGCAGACAACGACTGGAAAAAGCGTCTCGGGATAGTCTACTCGACCAATCCCGATTTTCAATATGAGGAGGAGGAAGAACCGGGACAGGAGACTCCTGCTCCGGAAGACCAGCGGCTGACCGTCACCATTGACCGGCGGAACCGCGGAGGGAAGCAGGTCACTCTTGTAAAAGGATTCGTCGGCAAAGAGGATGACCTCATCTCCCTCGGAAAAATCCTGAAGGTGAAATGCGGGACCGGCGGTTCCGCCAAAGACGGGGAAATCGTCATCCAGGGCGACATGAGGGACAAGGTGACCGCCCTGCTCAATGAAATGGGATACAGGGCAAAACGAGGCAACTGATGACAGACTCCACCTACATTCTCCCTGCCGACAGCGCATTTTCATCAGGCTGGACTGCGGCGCCTGGTGCCGTCATGCTGCAGCAGGAAAAGCCATCAACCGGACCGGAAAGCAGACAGGCGGACATGATATGCGACTCTGTCCTTGTCGTCATGACCGTCGTGTTCATACTGTACCTCAGGAAGGCACTTGAAATTCTCCCCATGACAGCAGGATGCCTGCTCAGGTGGAAAGAAAACCTCAATCTTGAATTCAATGTCAGAAACAGCCGCTCAAGAGATGCACTTGCCGCCATACTCTGCCCTGCCGCCTGCGTCCTCGCATACAGATACGGAATCGTGAGAATGTCAGCCCTGCAGGAAATGCATCCGGCGGCCGCACTGCTCCTTATTGCCGGGGCCGCAGTCCTGTTCATGCTGCTGCGGGCACTGCTGTCAAAGATAATGAAGCCGGCAAGAATCAGCTCCAAGACATGGAAGGCGGCAGACAAGGCATTCTGCACATATTTCATCCCGGCGGCAGTGCTTTCTCTCATTGTCTCCGGCATACTCACTCTGTGCGGTTCGGAGCCCGGCACCATAAGAATTGCCATATTATATATATGGGGAGCAATATGGATTATATTCCTGTTCAGAAAATTGCAGATTTTTAAAAACTCCTGTTCTCTATTGTCAGCAATTTTGTATCTTTGCAGCCTTGAAATTTTGCCGATGGCCCTTTTGGCCGGAACGGCATTTTTGCCATAATTCCAAAGCTACGGCTATACTGTTTATAAAGCGATGACTATTAAGAATATCCTCATCTCACAACAGCCACCGAAGGCAGCATCACAGTACTCTTCCCTTACGGAAAAATACGGGGTAAAATTTGTATTCACACCATTTTTCAGAATAGAGCCTCTGACTTCAAGGGAGTTCAGGGGACAAAGAATCAATATTCTTGACCATACGGCAATCGTGTTTTCCGCAAGGTCGACCATCGACGCATTCTTCATGCTTTGTGAGGAACTCCGGATAAAGATACCGGAGACAATGAAATATTTCTGCATATCTGAGGCCGTGGCCATGTATCTGCAGAAACACATCGTATACAGGAAAAGGAAAATTTTCTTCGGGGACGGCACGCCTGCTTCAATCCTCGAACAGATCGGGAGCAAGCACAAGGGGGAAAAATTCCTGATAGCCATGTCGGACTCGGCCAACAACGACATTTCGGCGATTTTCTCCGAAAACGGCTTCGACTTCGACAGCGCGGTCTTCGTCAAGTCAGTCTCCCAGGACCTCAAGTCTCTGGACATGCATTCATTTGACATGATTGTCCTGTACAATCCGGCAGACGTAAAGTCCCTGTATGAGAATTTCCCGGACTTCACCCAGGATGGAATCAGATTCGTGTCATACGGGAAGTCAGTAATCAAGGCCATGAATGACGCCGGACTGCAGATTGAAATATCTGCCCCGACAGCAGAAGCCCCGTCAGTGGCAAAGGCAATCGAAATTTATCTGGAACAGGGCAAGTGATGGACAGCCGCAGTCACAGGACATTTGCCAAAAGGGAACGGCTCTGCGGCAAGGCTGCCATATCAAGACTATTGACTGAAGGCAGGTCGGGATATGCCGGCTGCCTCAGGTATTGTTTTCTGTCCGGAAACGGGGAAGACTGCGACAGGATAATGGTGTCTGTTCCCAAAAAGCTTTTCAGGAGAGCAGTGAAACGCAATTTGCTGAAAAGGCGCATGCGGGAAAGCTTCAGGCTTCAGAAAGAAAAGCTGGGACTTTCAGAGCATGCAGACATGATGCTTGTCTATAATGTCCGCGACATCAGACCATTCGGAGAGATTTTCTCATCTGTAGGAAAAGTCCTTGAAAATGTCAGCAATGCCAGAAAATGAAAGGACTGCATCGTCAGTGTTGAAGAAAATCCTTGTCTTTCCGTTTGTTGTCCTGATAAGATTCTATCAGACATGCATCTCCCCGTTGACACCGCCCTCATGCCGATATACCCCAACCTGCTCTGCATACGCCCTGGAAGCCTTCAGAAGACATGGTCCTGTAAAAGGATTTTTCCTGAGCGTCCGGAGAATAGCGAGATGCAATCCGTGGGGCGGAAGCGGCTATGATCCGGTGCCGGATGAATGCACAGTCTTCGGATCCCCAATAAGCACGGGCAGGAAGACAGGGAATAAAGAAAAACATACACACGACTATGCCGAAAAAAGAAAAAATACG
Source organism: Candidatus Cryptobacteroides gallistercoris (assembly GCA_017694835.1). Taxonomy (GTDB): domain Bacteria; phylum Bacteroidota; class Bacteroidia; order Bacteroidales; family UBA932; genus Cryptobacteroides; species Cryptobacteroides gallistercoris. The sequence goes on along the minus strand of JADIMJ010000018.1, from coordinate 16,919 downwards.
GAAACTCTTTGACAATATTGCCAAAGACTATGACAAACTGAACCACATATTGTCCCTGGACATAGACAGGCTCTGGAGAAAAAAGGCCATAAAAGAGGCCACGGACACCGGCACAGGCACAGGCACAGGCAGCGGCACCAGCACCAGTACAGGCGCAGGCAGCGGCAGCGGTACCGGACCGGGACTCAATATACTGGACGTAGCATGCGGCACCGGGGATTTTGCCATCGGAATGGGGAGAGCAGCAGGCGAAGGATGCAGAATCACAGGTGTCGACATATCCCCGGGGATGCTTGAAATCGGCAGAAAAAAGACAGCTGAGGCCGGATTGTCGGGCAGAATCACCCTCATGGAAGCCGACTGCGAATCGCTTCCGTTTGAAGACGGCTGTTTCGACAGGGTGACAGCAGCTTTCGGCGTCAGGAACTTTGAACACCTTGAAACAGGGCTGAAAGAAATGCACCGTGTTCTTGCAGAGTCCGGGAAGCTGATAATCCTTGAACTTTCAACACCTGAAAATCCATTCCTTTCACGGCTTTACAAATTGTATTTCCTTCATATCCTGCCGGCTGTCGGAGGCATGGTCTCCGGGGACAAGGGAGCATACCGCTACCTGCCAGCCTCGGTCCTGAAATTCCCCCGTCCGGAAAAATTCATGGAAATGATGTCAGAATGCGGATTCTCCGACATCAGGCACAGGGCTTTTTCAGCCGGAATCTGCAGAATGTACACCGGCATAAAATGAACAACGCCGGGATAAAATGAACATGTTCACCCCATAAAATAAAATGCATGCCGGCAAACAATATCAGAAGAGAAAGACAATGAATCCCAGGCCGCCGAGAAGTGCAAAAAGAAATGTTGAAATGACCAGCAGCGGAAGCATGGAATCAAGGCTTCTGCCATGGCCTCTCCACACCCCTGCAACATGCAGGACAAACAGCGGCAGTGTCAGGACAAACAGATAATGCCACAGGCTGAAGACCCTTGAGAATGCATATCCCAGCATCGCAGCCCAGCCGAGTACAATCAGAACCGTCTGATATACTTTTGCTCCCTTCTCCCCTATTTTAAGCGGGACAGTCATCCTCGTGGCTGCATCAGTGCTCATATCCCTGATATTGTTGACATTCAGGACCGCCATACTGAAAAAACCGATGGCTGATGCCGGAAGCAGAAGGAACCATGACGGGATGTCATGCGCTGCAATGAGATATGAGCCGAGCACTGAGACAATCCCGAAAAATATGAAGACATAGACATCACCCATTCCCCGGTAACCGTAGGGTGACTTGCCCAATGTATACCTCATGGCACTTGATATCGCGGCAAATCCAAGAATCATGAAGAGCACCGACTCCAGGGAAAGGAGAGTGCCATAGGAACACTTTATGAGCGCCAGCCCGGACAAGGCGGAAAGGACGGCATATACCCAGACCATAACCTTGAAGTCCCGGATACCGAGACGCCCGGCCGATATGCTGTAGGCGGGGCCCTGCCTGTCACCCGAGTCCGTTCCCCTCAAGGCATCGCCCAGCTCATTTGACACATTGGAAAGAATCTGCAGGAAAAGGGCTGTCAGCACAGTGAAAAGCACCACATCCCATCTGACGATATAGTCTGACGCTGCCAGCATCAGTCCGAGCGACACACCTGCCAAAGAAAGCGGGAGAGTGCGCAGGCGCATTGCTGCGACATAATACCCTAATTTACTCATTATAAATATTACAATACCTAAAACAACATATAAAACAACACAATCTACAACTCCCGTGAAAAGAGGAAATGCCATCTTTGCATCGGTTAAGAATCTTATTCGTCTCAATCCGGGGAATGATGATTTCTGAGTAATGTGTGCAATTCTGACTTGGAGTCATCCCCGGGACCTCAAATGATTGTGAGGGTTTGAATTGGGCTTCCTTGCGACAGGGGAGCCCAATTATTTCATGTGAATCAATGTCATTTCATAACCGGATTTCATTTCATAACCGGATTTCATTTCATAACCGGGAAGAGCACCTTGAGATTCAATGAAATGAAATGGAATACTGCCCAAAGCAGCCCTCCGCTCCTGATGTCATAGACGAACTGTTCCCTGAACGGTCTCCCGACAGGACGGGACAAGGCCCTGTAGCGCTCACGAAGCCGATAGGAGGAGTCCCGCCAGACAGGTATGCCGGGATTGCGGTCACACACGGCAAGGACACCGGGCGCGACGACAGAGACGAGGCCGGCTTTCTCAGCCCGGATTCCATAGTCATAATCACCGAACCCATGCGTATAAAAATGATCGAGTATTCCGATCCGGTCAAAGACATGCCTCGGGACAAGGACAAGATTGCCGTTGAAAATGTCACACCCGACGGGGATTGTCCTGTCCGGGACAATAATGCGGCCCTTGCGTGTACGCCCCCCGTAGGACAGGGTGCCGTCAGACCCTTCGGCTGTCCCGACCACAATTGCCTTATGCCCCATGGCAGACGAGATTTCGAAGAGAGTCTGAAGCGCGCCCGGCTTCAGCAATATGTCGTCGTTCAGCCACAGGAAAAAGTCCGGACAGGAAGGCAATGACGCAGACCATGCGGCACACATGCCTCTGTTCCAGTAAAGATTGCCGTCACCCTTGACTATATGCACATGAGGAAAGGCCGAAACCACGGCATCAGCCGTACCGTCAGTACAGCCGTCATCCGTCATCCATATGGAGAAGGCAAAGCGTCCTTCTGCAGTAAGGGACACGGCCTGCGGCATAAACGAGTAAAGACAGGCCAGAGTCTTGTCCTTCCTGTTATGCACCGTCATCAGAACAGCTGCTTCCATATCCGGCTAATCAAGCTTGAGAACGGCCATAAACGCACTCTGCGGCACTTCGACGGTACCGATCTGACGCATGCGCTTCTTGCCCTGCTTCTGCTTCTCAAGCAATTTTCTCTTTCTGGTTATGTCTCCGCCGTAACACTTGGCAGTGACATCTTTGCGGACCGCCTTCACCGTCTCGCGGGCAATGATTTTCGAGCCTATCGCCGCCTGGATTGCGATGTCGAACTGCTGCCTCGGGATGAGTTCCTTGAGTTTCTCGCAGATCCGGCGTCCGAAATCATATGCATGGTCGGCATGGATGAGGCTTGAAAGCGCATCTGCAGGCTCTCCGTTGAGAAGGATGTCCAGTTTGACGAGCTTTGCCTCCCTGAATCCTATCAGATGATAGTCAAATGAGGCATAGCCCCTGGAAATCGACTTCAGCTTGTCATAAAAGTCAAAGACAATCTCGGAAAGAGGCATCTCATAAGTCAGCTCCAGCCTGTCGGATGTAATATAATGCTGGTTGACAAGTATTCCCCTCTTGTCAAGGCACAATTTCATGATCGGGCCGTAGAATTCAGCCTTGGAAATGACCTGCGCCTTGATGTACGGCTCCTCTATCCGCGAGACAAGCGTCGGAGCCGGCAGTCCCGACGGATTGTGGACATCCACGACATCACCCTGCGTGGTATATACTTTATAGGACACATTCGGCACTGTAGTTATCACATCCATGCCGAATTCCCTGAAAAGTCTCTCCTGCACAATCTCGAGGTGCAGCAGGCCGAGAAATCCGCAGCGGAAACCGAATCCGAGAGCAAGCGAAGACTCAGGCTCGAACACAAGAGATGCATCATTGAGCTGGAGTTTCTCAAGGGAAGAACGGAGTTCCTCGTACTGGTCTGTCTCCACCGGATATACTCCGGCAAAAAGCATCGGCTTCACTTCCTCGAAACCTGCGATGGCCTCCCGGCACGGGGCGTCGACATGGGTTATCGTATCGCCGACCTTCACTTCGGACGCAGTCTTTATTCCTGAAATGATATAACCCACGCTTCCGCAAGGTATTTCTTCCTGCGGACAGAGCTTCATCTTGAGCACGCCGACCTCGTCAGCCTCATATTCTTTGCCGGTGTTGAAGAATTTGACCTTGTCTCCTGTGCGGACCGAGCCGTTCCGGACCTTGAAATATGCGATTATGCCACGGAACGGATTAAACACGGAGTCAAAGATAAGGGCCTGGAGCGGGGCATCAGGATCTCCTGTGGGAGCCGGGACGCGCCCGACAATGGCATCAAGAATCTCCCTCACGCCTTCACCCGTCTTGCCTGACGCCCTGAGTACATCATCCGGGCTGCAGCCGAGCAGATCCACCACCTGGTCGGTCACCACCTCCGGCATTGCCGCATCCATGTCAATCTTGTTCAGCACCGGGATAATTTCCAGGTCGTGCTCGATTGCAAGATAAAGATTGGATATTGTCTGAGCCTGGATACCCTGCGTGGCATCCACTACGAGGAGCGCACCCTCGCAGGAAGCAATGGCCCTTGACACTTCGTACGAAAAGTCAACATGCCCCGGAGTATCAATCAGATTGAGAATATATTTCTCCCCACCTGACACATATTCCATCTGGATTGCATGGCTCTTGATGGTAATGCCCTTCTCTTTCTCAAGATCCATGGAATCAAGGACCTGCGCCTCCATGTCCCTCTCGCTCAAGGTATTCGTGAGCTCAAGCATCCTGTCCGCAAGAGTGCTCTTTCCGTGGTCGATATGTGCGATTATACAGAAATTCCTAATGTTCTTCATATCATAAATCCGTCGGCTGCAAATATAGCAATTATATTCGTGATGCAATTAAAACCCATATGCGTTATCAGGCGTTATCAGCAGGAGAAATGGATGGGCGAGCGGCCGTCGGAAGGCATTTTTTTGGGGGGAGGAGGAGAGGGAAGCCACCGGCCGCACCACCCTAAATCAACATGGATTATACCAAAAAGAGACCCGCAGTTTCCTGCAGGTCTCTTCAGTGTGGTGCGGATGGCGAGAGTCGAACTCGCACAGGCTTACGCCCACCACCCCCTCAAAGTGGCGTGTCTACCATTTCACCACATCCGCTTTTGGTTTGGGACTGCAAAGATACATTGATTTTATTTAATTGCAAATTTTTTTTGAAAACAAATCAAAACAAATCTCCAAAACAAAACAACGAAACAAAACAACGAAACAAAACGGAGAGAAACAAAGCGAAGAGAAACAGAACAGATATAATATGGGCAGACAATCAATGGCATTCTCGGACATGGAGCATCGGCATTCATGGATATTGCGCCGGAAGCATACGGCACGCCCGGAGGTCATTTCACTCCCTGACCTTGTCCCAATACACGGATTGCGAAATGCCGAGGATGGAACCGCGGACGCGCAGACGGCCGTCGGTCCCGAATTCGCACATCACATTGGCCCTAATGCCGCGCGTGGGGTCATAGATTTTGCCGTCATCCCATCTGTCCTTGGCGGGATTGTACTTCAGCCCTTTCATTATCAATATTCTGTTGCACGGGATATTGCGCAGGGACCTGTCCGGATTTTTCTCGTCAAGACGGAGATTGCCGTCGCGGTCAAGGCTGTCACGGATCCACAGGACGCGGGCCGAATACGAACCGTCATCCTCACGGAAAATACGGACACGGCTTTCCTCGCCTTCATGCGAGACAAAATATACACCTGTTATATCATCCGGATGTCTGCCTGATGCTGAAGAACATAACGGGCAAAGGAGAAGAGATGCGGCGGCTGCCGACAGAATTCCGGTCAACAATCTTTTCATCATTACAATTTTATTCGTCAGATTGCAAATATAAGAATTTATCACTAATTTTGCGCCGCTTTCTCGTGAAGGAAGCATTGGTATCAATATTAACAATTTAAAACAGATTAACAATGGCTGTTAAAATCCGTTTACAGCGCCACGGAAAGAAGAATTTCGCATTCTTCCACATTGTTGTGGCAGACTCACGCGCACCTCGCGATGGCCGTTACATCGAACAGATCGGCTCCTACAATCCCAACACCAATCCTGCAACCATCGTCCTCAACGCAGAGAGGGCTCTTGCATGGCTCAATGTAGGTGCTGAACCGACTCTCGTGGCCCGCCGCATCCTTTCATACGAAGGAGTACTCCTCAGGAAGCACCTTCAGGGCGGAGTTGCCAAGGGTGCCCTCACTCAGGAACAGGCAGACAAGAAGTTTGCTGACTGGAAGGCTCAGAGAGACGCTAAGATCAACGCCAAGAAAGAGGGTATAGCAAAGGCTGCCGCCGATATTGCAAAGGCTGCCGCTGAAGCTGAAGCCAAAGTAAACCAGGAGAGGGCAGAGGCTATCGCCAAGAAGAAAGCTGAAGCCGAAGAAGCTGCAAGGGCTGCCGCTGAAGCAGCAGCTGCAGAAAAAGCAGCACAGGAAGCAGCTGCCGCCGAGGCAGCTCCGGCAGAAGCACCTGAGGCGTAATGGATGAGGCAGGTCACAATCTGCACAGAATAGCCCAGGTACTCAAATCCAACGGTACAGATGGGGAGCTCGTATTGGGCTTCCGCGACATCTCTCCTGAAGATATTGACCTCAAGGAACCGGTGTTCATCTATTTTGACGGACTGCCGGTTCCTTTTTTCATTGATTCATTTGTCCCAAGGGGCAACAGCAAGGCTCTGGTCCGGCTCACAGACATCTGCTGTCTTGAAGATGCGGAAGAAATTTCCGGCAGGGCCGTATACATAAAAGAAAATGCCATCGGCCATGAGGCGGATGACATTTCTCTCATCGGATGGACTCTTTGCGACGGATGCCACAATGAGGTCGGCATAATATCAGACTTCTTCGACATTCCGGGCAATCCATGCATTGAAGTAGGGACAATTTCAGGTACCGCGATGATTCCCCTGCATGAAGACCTCGTCATATCTGCCGACGAGGAAAGCCGGATTCTGGTCATGAACATTCCGGAAGGCCTGGTCTGACCGGCTTCCATACCGGACAGCAGCCGCGGCCCGGGGCCGTCAGCCGCAAAATCCGGAAGCATCATTCGTTATATACACGGATATAGACCGACGCGACAAGGTTGTCCATACAGAAATACATCAGGTCTTCGTCCGGCGAAGCGGCGGAAAGCCGGGCATCGATTGAAAAATCAATATACTGCACTGACCCGAGGTCTGATATATCCACTGTCTTCCAGTCTGTCACAAGTTCATTCTTGCCTTCCCTCCTGTCCGCCAGGACGACCTGCACGGATCCGGTCTGCGACGAACCCGAATATCCGGTGACATTCACAACAAAATAATCACCTTCGGCAGCCTTTGTCCTGAAATACTTGGCGACCTCTATAGTGGTGTTGAAAAAAGCGAAAGTCGGGCTGCATGTGCCGACAGAAGACTGTTCGAAGCGGATGTCATGTTCAGGCATTCCGGCCTCGTCTTCATGGAAGACAAGAAATATCTCTTTCCCACCGTTCGGCTTTGCATCTGTAGTGTCACTCACAGCATACGGAGACAGCAGCGCATCAAGGTCAGGGTCAATGGCACCGCCTTCGCCGCGGAAAAGCACATCTGCCGGCATGCGCTTCTGAGACAGGGCCCAGCCTCCGTCTGCATCATTGCCGGCTGTCTCTGAAGAAGCGGCATTGAGAAATGTAAGCGGCCCGTATATGAAAGCATCTACTATAAGGACAGAATCCTTCACGCCTGCCTCCTTGAACCATGATTCGGTTTCCGAAAAATCAGCATAAAGAGTATAGCTTGTCTCATAGCCGGTATTCTTGAAACAGGACACGGCCATCATGGCCACAATAGACACGAGTATCAACTTTTTCATAATTCCAATTTTTGCAAAAATAAAATTTAATTGCCGAAATATATCGGTCTGCTACATTAAAAATATTTCCATTACAATAATTATGCAACTCCCGTACAATGATTCTGAAATCCCCGTACAATGATTCTGCATCTCCTATACAATGATTCTGGCGACATATGCTGCAGGACCGGTCAGCCATACGTCGGTGAACCTGCAGTTTGCCTCATTGCCGGAAAGCTGCGGAATGAAATCAACGGCAAGGCTGTCTTTCTTTGCCTGCACCTCGTAGCGGACGGAGTCTGCATGCTTATGTCCGTCATAACTGTGGCAATATGATGCGATTGCCGATGCGACAATACCTGTGCCGCAGGCAAAGGTCTCGTCTTCCACACCCTTTTCATATGTCCTGACATATATTGTCCGCGACACATCGGAAAGGCCGTCACCTCCGGGAACGGAGACAAAATTGACATTGGTGCCTTCCGGGGCAAACTCCGGAAGATTGCGGATTATCCTTCCCTCCCCGACCACATCGCAGGCCTCCGCATCAGGGACAAACTTCACATAATGCCTTGTTCCGGTATTCAGGAAATACGAATTGCCGTCAATCACCCTGATTCCGTCAACATTCTTCATCCTGAGCCTTACTGTCCCGTCGGCAAGGACATAAGCCTCATGAGGGCCGTCCGGAGCCTCGAAGTCAAGATGGACAGGTCTCTCCCGGACGGATGGTGCCCCTGACGAAGCCATGTCCGCGGCATATGCGGCGATGCATCTCCCGCCGTTGCCGCACATCATGCCCCCGGAGCCGTCAGAGTTGAAATATACCATCCTGAAGTCCTTTCCAGGACAATTCTCCAGGAGCATCAGCCCGTCCGCGCCGACACCGTACCGACGGTCACAGAGCCTCCTGACATCTTCCGGGGAAAGGTTCAGCCCCCCGTCCCTGTTGTCGCCGATAAGGAAATCATTCCCGGCACCCTGATATTTGTAGAATTCCATCATCCAAAACTTCAAAAAATCTGTAACTTAAGCTGTCATAGACTCTTGCGCAACAGTCCAGCAAGCAGTCCGATGCCTTTTTCTATACGCTCCGGTGTCATGAACGAGAAATTCAGGCGCATGGTGTTGCGGCCGCTCCCGTCGGTATGAAAGAACGAGCCTGCCACATAAGCCACGCCGGCTTCAAGGGCAGTTTCATAGAAAGCGACGGAATCAAACCCTTCGGGCATTGTCAGGAAAAGGAACAGCCCGCCTTCCGGCCTTGTCCACGACACTCCGGCCGGCATATTGCTCTCAAGGAGAGAGAGCATCAGGTCCCTTTTGCCGCAGTACAGCCCGATGCTTTTCTTCAGATTCCTGTCCAGACGGCCCGAACCCATGAATTCAGCTGCGACATACTGGTCAAATACAGGAGGACAGAGATCAAGCGACTGCTTGCACACATAAATCTTGTCCAGTAAATCCGGATGGCCGAATATCCATCCGAGCCTGAATCCCGGAGCAAAAATCTTGGAGAAGGAGCCGAGATGAAGCACCGTGTCCGGATCCAGGGAATAAATTGTAGGCACAGGCTCCCCGCTGTACCGGAGTTCGCGGTATGGGGCATCCTCGACTATCAGGAAACCGTACTTTCTGGCCAGAGACACAAGGATTTTCCTCTCCTCAAGAGAAAGCGTTTCCCCGGAAGGATTCTGAAAATCCGGGATAATATACAGAAACTTGATTTTCCTGCCTGCAGCGAGCTGGCTTTCTATGGCGTCTTCATAAGCGGCCCTGAACTCTCCGGCATCCTGACGATACGGTACACCGACGACTTCCGCCCTGTAGGAACGGAATGACTGCAGCGCCCCGAGATATGACGGATTGGAAGTGAGGACCACATCCCCCGGGTCGGCAAGAATCCTGGTGCATACATCGATGCCCTGCTGGGAAGAAGATGTTATCTGGATACGGTCAACAGGCACTCCATATCTTGAGGAAAGCGCCTGCCTGAGCTCCGTCACACCCTGCGTCGCCCCGTATTGGAATGCCTTGCCGCCGTATTTGTCTATGACTTCCCCCATCGTAGCCTTGAACTGGTCCAGAGGGAAAGTCTCCTCCGAAGGATAGCCTCCGGCAAAAGAATATATCGCATTCAGGTCCACTCTCTTGAAAATATCCCTCACGGGTGAGCGGAAAAATGAATGTGTATCTGATGAAAATAAGGAATTGTAATCTGTCATATCGTAATTTATGTACGGACGGAGGACCCGGTCAGTCTCTCAGCAGATTCTCGAGAGTGACTGATGCATCTGTCTTCCCGTCCCGGTACTTGACTATCACCGGCGTGTACAGATGTATGCCTTTTCCGGCACCCGGCCCCTTGGATACCGGACGGCTGCCGGCAACTACCACGGCTCCGGAAGGAACAATCATCTGCCCCTTGTCATTGGCGCGGATATATTCCCCTGTCGTGGCATCGAATATCGCAGTGGACGAATTTATTATGACACCTGTGCCGATGACTGCATTCTCCCGGACTATCGTGCCCTCATATATGCCGCAGTTTCCTCCTATGAAGACATTGTCCTCTATGATGACAGGCAGGGCTCCGACCGGCTCGAGCACACCGCCGAGCTGGGAAGCCGCCGAAAGGTGCACATGTTTCCCGACCTGTGCGCAGGACCCGACAAGGGCATGGGAGTCAATCATGGTATCCGCGTCGACATAGGCGCCTATGTTGACATACGAAGGCGGCATCATTATCACGGAAGGGGCAAGATATGCCCCGCTTCTCACGGCAGACCCGCCGGGGACTATCCTGACTCCATCCTCTTTCCCGAACTTGCGGGGAGGGATGGTGTCCTTGTCAAAAAAAGGAAAACAGCCCTGCGTCATATCCGCAAGCTTCCCGTAGCGGAAGCCTTCAAGAATCACTTCCTTGACCCATGCATTCACCTTCCATTCCCCGTCAATTTTCTCAGCCACCCTCACCTTTCCGCTTTCAAGGTCCCGGCACACTTCATAGAATCTCTCCAGTTCTTTTCCCATGTAAAATTCTTTATTCTGATTATGGATAACTTGTTCCGGAAATCGTCTGCAAATCAATCCCGGGAATCAGGGACGGGGAACCCCAGCTCCTCCGCCGTCCTGCGCATCGTCTCAAAAGTTTTTCTTGTACCCGGCACAAGAGGAAGCCTGAATTCCTCTGCAATCAGCCCCATTGCGGCAAGGCCTGCCTTCACAGGCACGGGATTGCTTTCAATGAAACAGTTCCGGAAAAGAGGTGTCAGCCTGTGGTGGAGTTCCCTTGCTTCGGCCAGATTTCCTGAAAGGAGGGATTCCGTCAGACGGACCATAAGCTCCGGGGCAATGTTGGAAGCCACGCTGACGACACCCGATGCCCCGGTTGCCATCAGAGGAAGCGTCTCGTCATCATTGCCGCTGAGGACGGAAAAGCCTTCCGGCGCACAACGGATGATTTCGGATATCTGGGCATAATTCCCGGATGCCTCCTTGACCGCCACGATATTCTCTATCTCGGCAAGGCGCAGTGCCGTCTCGGCGGTCATGTTGACACCTGTCCTCGACGGGACATTATACATGACGACAGGCTTTCCGACCTCTTCGGCCACAGCCTTGAAATATTCATAGATTCCTTCCTGGGTCGGCTTGTTGTAGTACGGGACCACCACAAGGAAAGCATCAGGCCCGTACTGGGCCAGAAGCTGCAGGCTCCTTATTGTCTGCACAAGAGAATTTGTCCCGCCGCCGACTATCACGGGCCTGTCCGGGCATTTCTCCCTGGCAAGCATAAGTATCTTTATCCTCTCCTCTTCTTCAAGGCAAGGTGTCTCGCCGGTTGTGCCGAGAGGCACGAGAAAATGTATGCCCGCCGCCACCTGACGGTCCAGAAGTCTTGAAAATGCGGCGTAGTCCACTTCTCCGTTCCTGAACGGGGTCACGAGCGCTGTTCCGCAACCTGACAATACCAAACTTTTCATCTCATTATTTTCTTGAACAGAAGTTCCTTGAATTCATGCACTCCGGAAAGCCCGTCCGTCATCAGGGCCGCGTCGACGGCGCCTCTGGCAAAGCCTTCCCTTGAAAATGCCTCATGGCGGAGGGTTATGCGGTCCACCGCCCCCTCGAATCCGACAGTATGGATTCCCGGTATTTCCCCGCATCGTACGGCTTCCACGTCGGCTTTCACGCCCATGTTGCCGTTGACGATGGATTCGAGGCTCTTTGCCGTGCCGCTCGGGGCGTCAAGCTTGTGGCAATGGTGCATTTCCAGTATATAAGGGCTGTAGCCGCCTGCCTTCCCCAGCATGGACGAGACATAGTCCGCAGCCGCAAAGAAAACATTGACGCCGACGGAAAAATTGGATGCCCATATCATCGGCGTTCCGCATTTCTCAAAATAAGCGGAAACCTCGTCCCTGATGTCACCCCAGCCTGTGGTCCCGACAACGGCAGCCCTGAAGTTCTCCGCAATGAACTTCCAGTTCTCCCTGAAGGCGGCTGGAGTCGAGAAATCTATGCATACGCATTCCCTGGCAAGCGACTTGTCAAAACTTCTTATGTCTTCGCTTTTTCCGGCACACTCAATGCCTCTTTCGGCGAGGACGGCTTCAACCATCCTGCCCATTTTTCCGTATCCGCTGATTACCGCCTTCATGACTGCCTGACTTCAAAAAGATATTTGTGAATCTGTCTGACGACATCCGTAAGCGTATCCCTGTCGACGACAAAACTGATGTTGACATACGAAGCTCCCTGGGAAATCATATATATCTTGCAGTCCCTCAACGGCGCGAATGTCTGCTCAAGGAGACCCTTGAGATTGACTATGTTCTTGCCTATCACAGAGACCTGGGACTTGTCCGAGTCCACATATACGTCGGCAAATTCCGAGAGGGCGGACACGACTCCCGTTATATCCTGGGTCGCATCGACGGTGACGGATATGTTCGCCTCCGAGGTACTTATGAGGTCGACCGACACCTTGAATTCGCTGAAGATGGCGAATACTTTCTTAAGGAAGCCGGAGGTATTTATCATCTTGGTGGAGAATATGTTGATGACAAGGATATTTTCCTTGCAAGACACGGACTTCACCCCGTCCTCTATGAAAGAGCTCTGGAGGATTGCCGTTCCCTTGCCTTCCGGATTCATGGAATTGAGCACATAAATCGGGATGTTCTTCCTGACGGCAGGCTCAATGGTAAGCGGATGCAGCACCTTGGCCCCGAAATGTGCCATTTCCGCAGCCTCCTCAAATGAAATCTTGTCAAGGCACTTCGTATTTTCAACCCTCCGGGGATCTGCAGTCCTGACTCCGTCCACATCCGTCCAGATCTCTATTCTGGTCGCATCTATCGCCATGCCTATGAGGGATGCGGAATAGTCCGACCCGCCCCGGCCGAGGACAGTCGGCTCCCCTTCGGCAGTGGCAGAGACAAATCCCTGCGTAATGACGGCGTCGGCATATTCGTATGCCCCGAGCACAACCCCCGGAGCCCTGGACGAAATGGCGTCCATGTCAGGGTCACCCTTGAGATAGTTGTCATCGGTGACAATCATCCTGCGGGCATCGATATAATTTGTCCGGATGCCTGACGCATTCATTGCACAGCAGATGACATTGGACGAAAGGTATTCCCCGTTGGATATTATTATTGCCTTGCTCCTCGGAGAAAGTTCGCCGACGGCGCAGACAGCATCCACGAATGAAGTCAGGGCATCACAGATCTCATTGACCTTTTCCTTTGCGGTGCCGCACTGCACCGGATCATCCGGCATAAGTTCTCCCGCAAGGTCCAGATGCCTTGAGCGCAGCTGTCCGAGAAGTTCCATTGCCCCGCTCCTGTTCCTGCGGGCCGCCTCGTCCGAAATCTTATACAGAAGGTCGGTGACTTTGGACAGAGCCGAAACCACCACGACCGGTTTTTCATCAAGCCTGCCGCGTACCGTGGATATGACCCTGGTGACGGCATCGCTGTTTGCGACGGATGTACCGCCAAATTTCATCACTATCATTTCTTTTCCTATATATTGCCGTATTTCAACATACTGAACATTTTCACATAATTGTCCCTGGCCTGCCACATGTCATCCAGGAGAATATACTCGGAAGATGTATGTGCTGCAAGAATCGAGCCCGGACCGCAGAGAATCTTATTCCTGAAATTAGTCAGCTGGGGGGCGTCGCTTCCGAAGGCCACAGGCTTTGAGGGGAACCCTCCGAGCACCAGATAGCGGGAAGGGGTGTCGCCGCCCAGGGCCCTTACTGAAATGAACGAATTGGCAAAGCCGGGAATGACTTCGCTGACAATGCTGTCCGAAACAAATGTCGTCCGGAAATAAAGTCTGAAAGTCACTTTGTCGCTGAGGACATTCTGCGGATTGGGGCTTTCAAGCTTCCCGACATTGTATGTCGTCATGCCGAGTTCCGGGTCTTCGGGAAAATCCGTCTGCCTGAGCCTTTCCATGAAGTCGACGAAAAGATCCACTGCGCTCACCCCGTATTCGGGATATCCGGAATGCGCCTTTTTTCCGGCAATGGTCACTTCAAACGACTTCGTACCCTTGCTTGCCGAAGCCATGCAGTTGTCCGTAGGCTCTCCGACTATCACATATTCGGCTCCGGGATGTACATTCCTGAAACTCTTTGCGCCGAAGGATCCGGTTTCCTCCCCGGCAAGCAGAAGCAGGCCGAACCCGGTCTCTCCCCTGTCCCGCAGTTCCATGCAGGCGCTGTACATTGCCATAATCTGGCCTTTGGCATCGCAGGTGCCGCGGCCCTTGGCAACACCATCCTCCAGAACCGGGGGAATATACGGAGGGACAGTGTCAAGATGCGTGCAGAAGACTATTTCAGGCTTTCCCCATGAAAACAGGAGATTTTCGGTGCCGTCCCCGACTTCAAACGACTCCACCCTGCAGATGCCGTCCTGCAGTCTCTTTTTCAGAAATTCCGAAAATGCCCTTTCTGAAGATGAAGTGGAATCAATCTTCAGCATTTCGACAAATAAATCTACGTTACCCTCCATACGAAAGCCGAAAAAACCGAACCTGCAAAATTACTTATAATTATTGAACTGGCAATAAGTCTCCGCCGTTTCGGCATCAATAATTGCATCCTGAGGCCCTGCATTCAAAATTTATTGCTAATTTTGGATGCATAGCATATTCCGGTATAACCGGCATATTTGTTTTTGGGATACTGATATTTTATATTTTATTGACAACTGACATTCATTCCGTCATGAAGGATTTCAAGTTCATTGTGAAAGCCATTGCCGCCGTCATGGCTTCCGCTTCAATATTGTCCGGATGCCGGCCGGCCGCGACAGAGGACTTCGCAACTGCTGTCAAGGCCTATTCCGGAGGTGTCATCGGCAGCGGGGGGACAATAAAAATAATCATGGCCGAACCGGTGGAGGAAAGCATTGCGGCCGGACTCAGCCAGAAAGAGCTTGACAGGCTGTTTTCGTTCAGCCCGGGCATAAAAGGGAATGTCGGCTTTGACGGCAAGGACACATTCGAGTTCATTCCCGAAGAAGACGGCATCAGGCCCGGGACCGGGTACAAGGCGAGGTTCAATGTCGGTAAAGTCAGGCCTGACCTGGGAAAGAAGATGAGGACATTCAGTTTTTCTTTCAGGACTGCCGTCCGGGATGTTTCCATTTTCGCAGACCGCATCCTGATAAGAAAAGAAACGCCGGACATGGCGGAAATCTGCGGCCGGGCAGTCTTCAGCGAACCTGTTGACCCGCAGGCCGTGGCGGAGATGCTGTCATGCAGCGTGCGTCACGACAAAAGCGGCTGGGACATCCGCGTCCACACTTCTCCGGGAGAAGACGCCTGCACAGTGGATTATTCAATATCTGGCTTCCTCAGAGGCGAAGACGACATCAATGTATCGGTATCGCTGGACGGCACTGAAAAAGGTTTCGGCCGTGCGGAAAAAATATCCGCCGCCATTCCTGCCGCCGGGAGATTCGATGTCATGGGCGCCAGACTCGGAGGCGGGTCTTCCCCATATGCCGAAATACTGTTCTCCGCCCCGCTGGATGAGAGCATGAATCCTGACGGAATCCTTGAAGCAAGCGGAGGTGGCCGCACTTTCGCCCGTATATCCGACAACTGTGCCAGGATATATTTTGAAAAGATGCCGGAATCAGGCATAACGGTCAACGTGTCCGCCGGAATCAGGGACAGCGGGGGCAAAAGGCTGGGCAAGGCATACAGCACGGTGCTCAGGGATGAGGAACCGAAGCCGGCCGTACAGCTTCTGCTCAAAGGCAATATCCTTCCCGACGCCTCCGAACTTATGCTGCCGTTCAGGGCCGTCAATCTGAATGCGGTGGATATCTCCGTAATCCGGATTTATGAGGACAATGTCCTTATGTTCCTTCAGGACAACGGGCTGGACGGTGACAATGACCTGCGGAGATCGGGAAGGCTCCTGTGCAGAAAAACGATAAGGCTTGATTCCGACCCCGGGAAAAATCTGCACAGCTGGCAGAATTTTGCAGTCGACCTGTCCGGGCTCTTCAGCCGGTCTCCAGGAGCGATATACCGTATCAGGCTCAGCTTCAGGCCGGAATACTCACTCTACGGCAGCAGGGAAGGCAGCAGCATGTCGGGACTTGTGGCGCTTGAGTCCGGAATCCCGTCTGACGAAGAAATGCGGGAATGGGACGAACCTTATCCGTATTATTACGAATCCTGCTACGACTGGGACAAGTATGACTGGAAGGAAAGGGACAATCCGCTTGACCCGACATATTATATGCAGGAAAGCCGGTTCCCGCACTGCAACCTGATGTCTTCAAACCTCGGGATAATAGCGAAATCCGCCGGAACTGGAAAAATCTGGACTGCGGTGACGGACATCCTGACAGCAAAACCCGTAAAAGGAGCCAGAGTCACAGTCTACAACTACCAGCTGCAGGAAATCGGAAGAGATGTGACCGATTCCAGGGGATTCACTGAAACCCCTGTCAGCGGCAAGGCGTTTGCCGTGACCGCCGAATACAAGGATGCAATAAGTTATCTGAAAGTTACCGACGGCAGCGAAAAGCCTGTGGGAAGATTCGACACCGGCGGGGAAAAGCCTGAAAACGGCATAAGGGCCTTCATATACGGGGAACGGGGAGTATGGCGGCCGGGGGATACGCTGCACCTGACTGCTGTCATAAAAAACGACGGTGAGCCCCTGCCAGATTCACATCCGGTGAAGATGGAGCTCTACACCCCGCAGGGCCAGTTCTATT
>JADIMJ010000001.1 GCA_017694835.1 Candidatus Cryptobacteroides gallistercoris | reverse complement strand
CACCGAGCATAGAAACTCAACGAAACTTCGGCAGGTGGGCAGGACAAGGCAATGCTGCCGGCCTACCTGACTGACTTTCGCTGCCATTCTGTGTCAGGTAGTGCATGCATTGTACCACCTCGCAAGGAAATCCCTCCAAACCATGTCAGGTGGGCACGATATGACACCTCAGGCTGACCACTGAGCATAGAAACTCAACGAAACTTCGGCAGGTGGGCAGGGAATGGCAATGCTGCCGGCCTACCTGACTAACTTTCGCCGCCAATCTGTGTCAGGTAGTGCATTCATTGTACCACCTCGCTAGAAAATCCCACCAAACCATGCCAGGTAGGCAAGATATGATACCTCAGACTACCCACCGAGCATAGAAACCCAACGAAACTTCGGCAGGTAGACACGATATGACACCTCAGGCTGACCACCGAGCATAGAAACTCAACGAAACTTCGGCAGGTGGGCCAGACACAACAAGACACAACAAGACACAGCACAACAAGACAACACATTCACCGTCTCCCGAATTTCGGAGTTATCCCCACAAAGGCTTCAAAATTGATTCCGGGCATGGGACGGGAGAGGACTGTGACATAGTCCTCGTCGAAGAGGTTCTTGACGGCAAGGGAAACGGTGATGCCGGCCCAGGTGAAGGAAAAGTTTTTGGAGAGGGTCACATCGCTCATGAAATAGTCGGGGATGAAGCCGGAAATCGTGTAGTCGTTGCTGCTCATGGTGAAGCGGTCGCTGTACCAGCACCATTTGTAGAGCAGTTTCCAGCTGCGCCACGACAGGGACGCCGAGACAGAGGAGGAATATTCGGGGATATAGACAAGCTGCTTCCCGACGGATTCATCCCATCTGTTCATCGGTTCACCGCAGTTAATTGAGGGCGACCAGGTGAAATTGCCGTCAGCGGCAAGTGTCCAGGCTTCTGCAAATGACCATCCGAATGAAAGGGACTGCTCCACTCCGTATGCATGTACCTTCTTGAGATTGAGCGGAGTATAGAAATTTTTCGCCGAGCCGGCCGGAAGCCACAATATCCAGTCGTCAATATAGGAGTCGAACCAGAAGCCTTCTCCCGACAAAGACACCCGGTCTCCGAAAAATGTCAGAGAGAACGAATATCCGGCATCATAGCCGAAGCCGCGTTCCGGTTTCAGGTCCGGGTTTCCTCCTGGCCGGAAATACCAGTCATTGAGAGTCGGATACCTGTAGTTGCGGGACACTGAGGCCATAAGACGAAGATTGCCTTTTTCCGACACGAGATATTCCGCGGACAGGGCAGGAATGACAGGACTGAATGCCCGGCCGTACAATTCTTCCCTCAACGACAGGGAAATACCTGCCCTGGGAAACGGATGCCATTCAGCGGCAAGATACAATGACAGTTCCGTACGGGAAGCCCTGTAGCCGGGATATGTGCCGGACATGTCTGTGTCTCCGGACGACAGTTTGGAACCTGACAACAATTTGGCACTGGACAACAATTTGGAACCGGACAACAGTTTGGAACCTGACGACAATTTGGCACCTGACGACAATTTGGCACCTGACGACAATTTTGCTTCATCCCGGGAGTCCACAAAATGTCTGTTCAGAGTCAGGCCGGCTTTCAGATGCCATTGCTCTCCCAGGCGGACAGCGTATTTTCCCTTGAAAAAAACAGTATTCGTCCTGCTCCGGGACTTGTTCATCCATGTCATCTCCCCGCTGCCGCCGTCTCTGGCATAATCGTAGTCAAGGGCTGTCATGGCATATCCGGCAGAAACCGAGGCGGATGATTTTTCCCGAATGGGGGCCGTCCATGTCAGGACAGTCCGGAATGTATTCTCTCTCTGCTCGTTGATGAAATCCGCCGGCATTCCGTAATCCACCGTCAGCGGAGGCTGTTCCCTTCTGGAGCGGAGATACCATGCGGACAGGACGAACGAACCGGCTCTCCCGGCATCATATCTGAAATCCTGAAGCAGATGCATGTCCAGCCATGCTCCGTTGCGGTTCCGCTCGACAGGATGATATGTGCCGATTATATTCATCTGACTGTCATACATATTCTCATTCTTGTCCTTGTTCACATACCTGAAGTCATTTCTGGACGACGAGACCACGGCCCTTGTCGAAGAGGAAAAACGCCTGCCGCCGTATGATACCTTCAGATATTCGTCTGCCGTCAGGAAAGAGCCGAAGCCCTGGACATATTCCAGCCCCCAGCCGTCGTCAGGCCTTGCCCCAGTCTTAAGACTTACGGCGCCGCCGAGGCCTCCGGATGCCTCCGCCAGGGATGCCGGGCCATGCAGCAGAGAGGCATTGTCAGCAAGAAATGACGGAATCATGGAAAAATCCGTCATCCCGAGCATCGGAGAGTTGATTTTCATCCCGTTCCATAGCACCTGCGTATGTGAAGAAGAGGTTCCCCTGAATGATACTGTCGACAATGATGCCCGTCCCGACTGCTTCACAAAGACAGAGGAATTGTAAGCGAGAATATCCGAAAGTGACACTGAAATGTTCTCCCTCAATGCCGGTGTTGCGAATACCGTCACCGCAGAACCGACGCCACGGGTGTCTCGCGATGCCGTTACCTTTGCCTCTTTCAGTCTCTGTTTCAATTCCGGTTCCGGCCTCTTGTCCGACTCCTGGTCCGACTCCGGTTTCTTGTCCGACACTGGATCAGACTCCAAACCAGACACCGAATCAGACACCGGATCAGACTCCGAATCCAATTCCGGTCTCTGTTCCAAATCCAGTTCCTGCTCCGGATCAAAGTCCGGAACAGATTCCGCCGAGTCCGGCACGACAGAAACTGCCGATGTGTCCGGCCGTGCATAAAGGGCCTCCTGTCCGGCATACCGGAATGAGCCGGACGCATGCAAAGGCTCCGTTGCCGCCATGAGCACAAGCAGGGCACACAGCGGGAGCAAGAGGCTCAATATGCCGTAAACTTTCATCAGAACCAGCAGAAGGAGCCAGGGCAGACACCGGTACGGAATTCATCAACGGCCTTTCCGTCTGCGGAATATCTTGTCACCGCGCCGTTCTGGACATAATCTATGGCATCAGCCACATAGACATCGGAATTCCACGGACAGACAGTCATAGCATACGGCCATGTGCCGTCTCCCGGGTCTATGAAAGGGCTGTCAGGCAACGAATCCGCGGAAACCGGCATCTTCCAGACTTTCCCGTTGTTCAGGAAATACAGTTCATTGCCGTCAGGTCCGGCCTGAAGTTCAGAAGGAGAGCCTCCGAGTGCAAAATAGAATGTCTTTTCGACCGTGAAGGCATCAGGGTCCACGCATACAAGACGCGGAGCTTCGTATCCTGCCGGATTCTCCGGCCAAGCACCTCCGTCGGTCAGCACCCACAGCCTGTTTTCTGAATCCATGCAGATGGACTGCGGCTGTACGCCCACCTCAAGCTTCTGCACGATTTCATCAGTGCGCGAGTCTATCTTGATGATGGTCTTCTGATAGGACCAGCAGTTGGCAAGCACATAATCCCCGTACTGCACCATCTGCTCCACAGAAGCCGTTCCCTGTTCCATTCCCGTGTCAATGCTTCCCGTCACCCGGAATGTCCCGGGATCCGCAATGAGAATCCTGCTGTCGTAAAGCTGGCTGATATATGCCTTGCTGTCAGAGACAAAATGGATGAAACGCGGAGAAGTCATATCAGATGATACTATTCGCCCCTTCTCCCTGAAAGTAAGGGGATCTATCGCGAAAACCACATGTGAGGCATTGACTACCGTCCACAGGCTGCCCCCGTGCATTGTCATCGACTGGCCCGTGTCCCCGAGCTTCTGTCCGTCGTTCGCACCGGAAAACACATTGTCATATGCCTTCTTTTCACCTGTGTCATAAAATGTAAGAGAGGAATTCCCTGCATTGTAATTCCCTTCACACAGGATAAAAAGGCCGCTGCCGGCTTCAGGAAGCACATCAGGAGAGCCCTGTCCCGGAAAACTGTCCTTCATGCATCCGGAAAGAAAAGTCATGGTCACCAGAGCCGTGAACGCGCGGAAAATGAATTGTAATGCTGTCATTTTAATGTCTTTGGGCGGAAAGTACAGGCATCATCGCACCAAAGACATCCCGGACACGATGTCCGGAAAACATCTCATCAGGACGAATCTGCAAGCCGTAATCCCGCGGTGCAACTTATAGTCATGGCAGCGGCAGGTCTTCTGACTCGTCCGGACTGCACGCCTTCCCGCCAGAGGCAGTGGCATATTGTGCAGTCCCTTTTTGCGGACACACAGCAACGGGTATTGTTCCGGATTCTGACCGGATTCCCTATCAAGTCCATGCGGACACCGCAGCCGGGACGGATTTCCTGCAATAATTCTGCCAGTACTGATAAAATTATTAATTTAGCCCCCGGAATAATCCAACAGCAACTTACAGATGGAACACATTGAGATTGAACGGAAGTTCCTCGTCAGGGACATTTCATACAAAGAGACGGCCACATCGCACATCCACATGGCCCAGGGATATATCTGCAGGGAAAGCGGCAGGACAGTAAGGGTCAGAAAGGCAGGAGACAGGGGATGGATCACAATCAAGGGGCCTTCGGCTGACAACGGGCTAAGCCGGTTCGAATGGGAGACGGAAATTTCCGGTGCAGACGCAGAAGAACTCATGAAACTGTGTCAGGCCGGAATCATAGAGAAAATTCGCCATATTGTCCCGCACGGAAACCATATATTTGAAGTCGACGAATTTCTCGGGGAGAATCTCGGGCTCACGGTGGCAGAAATCGAACTGAAGAACGAATCCGAGCCGTTCAGCAGACCTGAATGGCTCGGAGAAGAAGTCACCGGAGACCGGCGGTATTACAATTCGATGCTGGCAGCAGCTCCGTTTTCAACCTGGAAATGACAAGCGGCCCGGAGCTGCCGAGAAGACACCGGCGCTATTGAGCAAAGGCGTGACGGTAACCGTCTGTCTTTTTCCACCCTCCCCTCGTGAAGTCCGGGACTTCAACCGGGGCATTGCCGTTCTCTATCGAGATGGCGGACAGTTCAGTGAGGCAGCACCACTCGGCGAGGTCGTATACATCCATGTCAAGAGGGAGACCGTTGCGCAGACAATAAATCAGACGGTAATCCATGATATAGTCCATGCCGCCGTGGCCGCCGACCTTCTTTGCAGTCTCTTCAAGTTCTTTCTGGATAGGGTGCTTGTATTTTTCCATCAGGGCGGCCTTCACATCCTCGGGCACAAAACTGTGGGATGACAGGTTCTCTATGTCGACTTTTACGGGCTTGCCGTCTTCCCTTGCCGCAATGAGTTCACCCGCAGCGGACGGGTCCACGACAAATCCCTCAATAGGATATTTGTTGGCAAAGCCCTTGGTTCCTGTCAGCTGGTAAAGGCGGTTGTATGGCCTCGGATTGACGACATCGTGCTGAATCATGATTGTCTTGCCTTTCTCGGTACGGATCATTGTCATCGTATGGTCCCCGTTCTGAAAGTCAGGAGCAGCCTCGCCGCGATGCTTCTCATAATATTCCTTTCCGTTGACTGCCTTGGTGTCCATTGACACAAGCACATTCATCTTGTCCCCGCGGTGGATATCCATCACCTGACACACCGGTCCCAGGCCATGGGTAGGGTACACGTCTCCGCGGTGGTCCCTGTTGTAAAGCAGCCTCCAGTCATGCCAGTATTCATCCCAGAATTCGTCGAGATTGTGGATATATGCGCCCTCGCCATGCAGGACCTCACCGAACAGACCGTGCTGCGCCATATTCAGGGCAGTGAGCTCGAATGAATCATACACGCAGTTTTCAAGCTGCATGCAATGCCTCCTTGTCTTCTCCGAGGTATTTATCAGGTCCCAGATTTCGGCAAGGTTCATCGCGGCAGGCACTTCTATCGCCACATGCTTGCCGTGTTCCATGGCATACTTTGCGATTTCGGCATGCATGGTCCAATGCGTCGCTATATATACAAGGTCTATGTCATCCCTGTCGCACAACTGCTTCCATGCATCTTCAGAGCCATAATACAGCGCAGCTTCGGGACGGCCGTGGCCCGTCACTATCTTCGCTGCTGCCTCCGCCCTGTCTTTTTCAACATCACACAGAGCGACGACTCTGGTCCCGTCTATGAGGCACATCCTGGATACTGCTCCCGGACCTCTCATGCCGAGGCCGACAAATCCGATTCTTACCGTATCAAGCGGCTCAGCCGCAAAATTCAGCATATCCTCCTGCCCGGCAGGACGCTCGGGCACTTCCGTGCGGATAATGTTCTGCCCGTCGCCGCAGCAGGCGGAAATCAGAACGGCAGCCGCAACTGCAGCGGCAATCAAGAAAATTTTTCTCATGGCTTATTGTTATTGCGTTGTTTCCTGTCGTTGTATTTTGTGGTTATTTCCTGTCGTTGTTTCCTGTCGTTGTTTCCTGTGGTTATTGTTCATGTGTCTATTGCTGTCCACGCCTGCATGACGGATTATATTGCCGGTTGTCAGACGGACCGCCGGCATCCAGTGCGGAAGCGGCGATTCCTGCCCATGACGCAGGGAGCGGGGCCTCTATCGTCATCTCCGTTTTCTTCACCGGATGCACAAAAGTTATCCTTCTGGCATGAAGGCAGATGCCTCCGTCCGGATTGGAGCGAGGCGCACCATATTTCAGGTCCCCCTTTATGACACAACCATGCCCTGCCAGCTGGCACCTTATCTGGTGATGCCGTCCTGTCAGAAGGCCCACTTCCACCAGCCAATATCTGTCAGTATGTCCCAATGTCCTGTACCTGAGCCTCGCCAACTTGGCGTCCTTGCGCACCTCAGGATTGCCTTCATAAATATAGGACTTGTTCTGCTTCTCATTCCGGACGAGCCAGTCAGACAGTTCCGCACTGTCGGGAACCGGCCGCGAACATACGAGGGCCCAATAGAACTTATGCATGTCGCCGCTCCGGAACATGGCATTCAGCCGCTCAAGTGCCTTGGAAGTGCGGGCAAAAACAGTCACTCCGCTCACAGGCCTGTCCAGTCTGTGGGGAATCCCGAGAAAGACACCGCCTTCCTTGCCGTTCCGCTTTGCGATGAATGCCCTGTAGAAATCCGCCAAAGTCTCGTCCTGTGTCATGTCAGCCTGCACTATCTCCCCGGCCCGCTTGTTGACGACAAGAAGATGATTGTCCTCATACAGGATACGGTTTTCCGCATCAGCATACTCTTTTTCTGTCAATTCCCTGTAAATCATGACATATAAGTATTATCCGTCTCTCATGTCCGGCCGAATGCCGTTTCAGGGAACAAATATATGCAATAATTTGCCGAAAAAACCAATTTTCCTCATGTCACGGACACCGGTCCTGAAGCATCAGGAGCATGAATCCTGTCAGAATTCTGCCAGAAATCATGACATTTTGGCACATTTTGCCGTCAGAGCGGCAATGGCATAACATTGGATAATACCCCGGCGTCGCCCGGACTGCCGGGCGGACAGGCAACACAATTTGAAAACAAAAGAAAATAAAAAGGAAAAGATATTATGGGAAAAATTATCGGTATCGACTTGGGAACCACGAACTCATGCGTGGCAGTGATGG
>JADIMJ010000017.1 GCA_017694835.1 Candidatus Cryptobacteroides gallistercoris | reverse complement strand
ATATTAATAAAATTAGCCGTTAGTTACTTATTTTGCTGAAATCATCAAATTACATTAAGTAACCGAGTAAACTCGAATGGCAATGACAGGCCCAGGTTACCCTCAGGGGGATTCCGCAAGCGGGACGGGGGAAGCCAGAACCTATTTCGGTCCTCAAATCTTATTTTTTATAAGATTTCCAGACAATCGGACTAACGGCTTTTGTATATCTAACTTGCCGGTCAGCTTCCAGAAAGCATGGCCGGCTTTTTTTTGTGCCGGGACATAACTGACAACACAATATAAACCGATATCTTGATATGGAAATATTATTTTATTTTTTAGCGGCGGCCATCGGAGCCATCATTGCCGTCGGGACATATATATTCGTCCACAGACAGCTGCTGAAGGGCAGGAAGGATGAAATCATCCAGAAGGCTGAGATAGAAGCCGAAAACATCAGGAAGGAAAAGATTTTCCAGGCAAAGGAAAAGTTCCTGCAGCTCAAGAGCGAGCACGAGCAGTACATCAACGAAAAGAACAATCAGCTCCGTGAAGCCGAAAACAGGCTCAAGCAAAAGGAAAACACCGTCAACCAGCAGAATTCGGAACTTAACAGGAAACACCGTGAGGCCGATGCAATACGAGAGAACCTGAAAGGCCAGGTCGAGCTTGTGACAAAGAAGGCGGAAGAATACGAAAGACTCCGCACTGAAGCCATCAAGCAGATAGAGAACATCGCCGGCATGACGGCCGCAGAAGCGAAGAACCAGCTGATGGAGAACATGAAGGCGGAAGCAAGGTCACAGGCTCAGTCATACATCAACGACGTGATGGATGATGCCAGGATGAACGCAAGCAAGGAAGCCAAGAGAATTGTCATCAACACGATACAGAGGACGGCCACAGAGACGGCCATTGAAAATGCAGTGACCGTATTCAACATTGAAAGCGATGAGATAAAGGGCCGGATCATCGGCCGCGAAGGCCGGAACATCAGGGCACTCGAGGCTGCCACAGGGGTAGAAATAGTCGTCGACGACACACCGGAGGCTATCCTGCTGTCCGCATTCGACCCTGTCAGGAGAGAGGTGGCCAGGCTTGCCCTGCACCAGCTTGTGGTGGACGGACGCATACATCCGGCAAGAATCGAAGAGGTTGTCGCCAAGGTACAGAAGCAGCTGGAAGAAGAGATACTCGAAACCGGCAAGCGCACCTGCATAGACCTCGGAATCCACGGCATGCACATCGAGCTGGTCAAGCTGATAGGCCGAATGAAGTACCGCTCTTCATACGGGCAGAACCTGCTCCAGCACTCACGGGAAGTTGCAAATCTCTGCGCCACAATGGCCTCTGAACTCGGGCTCAATCCTAAGATTGCCAAACGGGCCGGTCTTCTCCATGACATCGGCAAAGTTTCAGATGAGGACCCTGAACTTCCGCACGCAATCCTGGGCATGAGGCTTGCCGAAAAATACAAGGAAAAACCGGAGGTGGCCAATGCCATCGGGGCACACCACGAGGAAATAGAAATGACATCAATCATTTCGCCTCTCGTAATGGTAGGTGATGCGATATCCGGGGCCCGTCCGGGAGCAAGGCGGGAAGTGATAGAGTCCTACATCAAGAGACTCAAGGACATGGAGAACATTGCAAAATCATATCAGGGAGTCACAAAGACATATGCCATCCAGGCCGGAAGGGAACTCAGGGTAATTGTAGGCGCCGACCAGGTCAGCGACAAGGACGCCGAGACACTGTCCGGAGAAATAGCTAAGAAAATCCAGGAAGAGATGGTATATCCGGGACAGGTAAAAATCACTGTCATACGGGAAACGCGGTCAGTAGCATTTGCAAAATAGCCCAAAGGCATACCGTTCCACAATCAAGAACACAGCAAAGTGAAAAGTCAATTCAGAAAAATATTGCTTTCAGGCATGGCGGCATTATCTGCCGCCATAGCCGTATCAGCCCAGATACCGGGCGAGGCACTCACAACTGTCACATGGAAAGTGACCGGAGAACATATTTCCGCTGACACATGCAGGATTCTGTTCACAGGAAAAATATCCGAAGGCTGGCATACATACGGCACAGGCAGCAGCCTGTACCCGACAGATGTGATTTTCGGGGAAAATCCTTCAGGATATGAGCTGAGCGGAGACCTTCATGAGCTATCAGCTCCTGAGGACTACGAGGGGGAACCCGTATTCTTTGAAGAAATCGTACTTGCACAGGATGTCGTACTGACGGGCGGGACAGCTGATGTCAGCGGAGAAATCACATGGATGGCCTGCACCGAGACACAGTGCGCCTCTCCGGAATACCACAAGTTCGATGTCCGGCTTTCAGCTTCCGGAGGACAGGCAGATACAGAAAGAAGTTCCCGGGGATTCAACTGGGCCCTTGTGATAGAAGCGATACTGTGGGGTTTTGCAGCCCTGCTCACCCCATGTGTCTTTCCGATGGTGCCCATGACAGTGTCATTCTTCCTCAAGGGCGCTTCTTCCCCTGCGGCAGGCAGGTTCCGGGCATTCATGTACGGCCTGTTCATAATCCTGCTCTATACAGTGCCTATATCACTGATAATCCTCATCACGAGACTGGCAGGAGGAGATGCCGTCACGGCTGACATATTCAACTGGCTTGCGACCCATTGGATTCCGAACATAATTTTCTTCATTGTGTTCATGATATTCGCCGCATCATTCTTCGGGGCCTTTGAAATCACACTGCCGTCATCCCTTGTGAACAAGAGCGACAAAGGGGCAGACAAGAAGGGACTTGCCGGAATATTCTTCATGGCGCTTACACTGGTGCTCGTGTCATTCTCCTGCACCGGCCCTATCGTCGGATCCGTGCTTATCAAGGCCACCCAGGGAGAATTCTGGGAGCCGATGGTCGCCATGCTGGCATTCTCACTCGCATTTGCACTTCCGTTCACCGTACTTGCCCTCTTCCCGTCCCTGCTGAAGAATCTTCCGAAGAGCGGAGGCTGGCTCAATTCAGTGAAAGTCGTGCTCGGATTCATTGAGGTTGCCCTCGGATTCAAATTCCTCAGCGTCGCCGACCAGACCTACTGTCTCTTATACACA
>JADIMJ010000016.1 GCA_017694835.1 Candidatus Cryptobacteroides gallistercoris | reverse complement strand
TAGATTGAAACATCATAATGTTTGTTGGTCGCAGACAGAATTTGAGCCAATGTCTCTGACATGATTTGTGCGACAGACTCATACGGTATTCTTGCAGCACCGGCGCCGATTGCCGGAAATGCGATTGAATGTATGTCAAGCACGGCCATTATCCGGAAACTTTCTCTGATTGACTGTCCTACGATATACTTGTATATTTCATCCGTATTCCCGTCGTTTTCCAGAAATTTTTCAATAATGGCTTCCTCGTCAATCGTGATGGCGTGAAAAATGAATTTCTGCCTGAGATTTCCGGCCGTGGTCACGACTATATTGCCTAACTGTGCAGGAATTTTCTTCATGGCATCGCTCACCAAGGCATCTCCGGCAGCTTCCATAATGCATCTCGATATGCCTCCTCCCATTGACAGCAGGCAGTCGTCGGAACTGACAATGACTTCCGCATCAGTATCCAGGATATTTCCGAAATAGATTCTGATTTCTGAATTGTTGATTGTATATGCCCGTTCCATATTTTGTCCTGATTGCTATTTTCTGATGATTATTGTATCATTTCGCTCCCGTCTTCCCCGTACTTTCCGTCCTTTGCCTCAAAAATCACACTCGGCTCATGGACTTCTACAGAATGCCACACACCTGCCGGCACCTGACATCCGTACAGCCCGTCGGCAGGGGAGAGACTGATTCTTTCCATTTCGTTGCCGTTGTCATCATAGAGAATCTCATCAAGCCGGCCCTTGAGGCATATCACACTTTCAGCAGACTTCATGTGCCTGTGGATGTCTACCTTTGTCCCCGGAATCATCGCATTCAGCATCCTCTGTGAATTGTCCGAAGCGGAATTGCGCATATCCATGCCTCTTCTCAGGCGTTCATTTTCCCGGGCATCGGACAGCAGCCCGTCAAGCAGTGCATTGTCAATTGTTTTCATTTCAATCAGCGAAATCTATTTTTTGCGTTTCGTTCTGAAATTTTCTATCGGTATCAGAGGAATATAATATGGCTCAAGAGGTGTCCCTTTAAGGTTTTTCATCATTATACCTCTTAAAGCTCCTATGGCAGCCACCAAAAAAGTGTCAATGACAAGTGCATCCTGAGCGGAAAATGTTCCGTCATCCTTAATAATTATTATATCTTTGATTGGCGAAAGTCCAAATCTCATCATGATTGAATTGGTGGCCAGTTCAATTTCTCCTTCAGCATATACCAAAGTCGCCTTTGCTTTCACCACGATTTGATCAGTTTCCATTGAGGGCTTTATCTCATGCCCAATCTGGACTTGGAGTTTTTCGGGAGCAAACTTTGAATAATCAAAGTCATAGTTCATCCGGAACTCTGTCTCCGCAATTGATTCCAGTCTATATTCAATATTCATGTTTTCTAAAATTATTATGCCAATGAAAGTCCTTGGAGAGGGCCGGTCTGCCATCCGTCAAAATATGAAGATATCCTGATGTCACGCATGTCATAAATGACGGGAGTTCTAGCCTTTGCAATTTTAATTCTGGCTGCATCTTTAGGCACTCGTGCAGTGTGTATGTCTGAGATGTTCAAAATGTCTACTCCAAGACATTTTCTGATGTCTGACAGCGTGTCAATTGTGAAGTTGCGATTCCCGGAAAGCCATTCGGAGATTTCAGACTCGCTTTTGCACATCATTTCTGCAAATTTTTTCTGCGTTATGTTTCTTGCCTTCAAAGTGTCGGCAATTTTGCTGGCAACAAGCATCCTGTCTCTGGCGCGACGAAGTTCATCCTCGTCGATAGATTTCATGATTCTTGTCAGGCTTGCTGATGGTTTTCTTCTTGTTGTCATATTTCTAATTCAATAAAATCTGATATGAATAGAGAGCCGTCTTCTCTTACCTTAAGATCTTTTTCTCTTATTGCCCTGTTTATACATGAGGCAATTTTTTTCATTTCCTGGGCTTTTGAGTTCAATATGGAATCCTCTTGGTAGGCTTTTATATTAGGCGGTTTATATCCTCCTGAACCTATGAAGATACATGTATTGTCGTATCTTAAGCAATACAAGCGCATCTGTTTATACCTCAGGGCTACCATCCCGTCGCCCGGCGCCCCTTCATTTTCCTTGAAAAAATTTTGCTTGCACCCTGTGTCATGGCCCATAACCATTAATTTCTTTGCAATCTCCCGAACTTCTTCAGTATGTTCTTTTGCGTTTTCTTCGAAGAAATGGTCAATTAAAGTCAAGTCATCACCTTCATACATAATTGAATATATCTGAGCCATGTTGCCAGAAAATTCTTCAATGTTGATGATCTCGAACTTCATGGTATTTTATATTCATCTAAACATCATGCAAAGTTGGCGAAAAATTAGGATATATCCAAATTTTAGGGTTTGATTTGCTTGAAGGAATATTCCTTATACCATCTTGCGAATTTTCTCAGCCCTTCCCTAAGCGGAGTTGCCGGCCTGAATCCGAAGTCCTCTTCCAGAGGGGAGGTATCGGCATAGGTCACAGGCACATCTCCCGGCTGCATCGGCACGAGCTCCATGTGGGAGTCAAAGTCATAGTCCGCAGGAAGGACTCCGGCATCCACCAGTTCCTCCTGAAGGATGGTCACGAAGTCAAGGAGGTTCTCCGGATGGCTGTTCCCGATGTTGTACACCTTGTACGGAGGGATTGGGAGCCCGTCGTCTCCGGTCTTCCGTTCCGGGGCATGCCTCATGACACGCACTAAGCCCTCTACGATGTCGTCAATGTAGGTGAAGTCCCTGCGGCAGTTCCCGTAGTTGAAAATCTGTATCGTCTTTCCGGCCACGAGCCTGTCCGTGAATCCGAAGTAGGCCATGTCGGGACGGCCTGCTGGACCGTACACCGTGAAGAACCTGAGTCCGGTGCTCGGGATGTCGTACAGCTTCGAGTATGCGTGTGCCATCAGCTCGTTGCTCTTCTTTGTCGCGGCGTAAAGGCTTACGGGGTTGTCCACCTTGTCCCCGGTGCTGTAGGGGACTTTACTGTTGCTGCCGTATACGCTTGAAGAACTGGCATAGACCAGATGGAGTACCCCCTCCTTTTCTCCGTCGCCGGAATGCCGGCACGCTTCAAGGATGTTGTAGAATCCTATGATGTTGGACTCCACATATGCGTCCGGGTTGGTGATGGAGTATCTGACACCGGCCTGGGCTGCAAGGTTGACGACCACATGAGGACGGTATCTGGTGAATATGTCCGTTATGGCAGCCTTGTCCGCGATGCTGCCCCTGATGAATGTCCAGTCCCTGCCGAGGGACTCTATCTCCTTGAGCCGGCCGAGTTTGATGTTGACGTCATAGTAGTCGGTGAGATTGTCTATGCCGATAATCTTGATGTCATTTTCGTCGTTGAACAGCCTCTTGACGAGGTTGGCCCCTATGAACCCGGCGGCGCCCGTCACGAGCACGGTCTTCCCTGTCAGTGTGATGTTGTCCTTCAGCATGACTCAGTCCCTCCTGAAGATGTCCCTCGTGTACACCTTCTCCCTCACGTCGTCAAGGCATGCGTCGTACCGGTTCGCGATTATGGCCTGCGCACGCCCCTTGAATTCCGCGAGGTCGTTCACCACCATGCTCCCGAAGAACGATGACCCGTCCTCGAGTGTCGGCTCGTACACTATCACTTCCGCGCCCTTAGCCTTGATCCGCTTCATGATGCCCTGGATTGCAGACTGGCGGAAGTTGTCGCTGTTGCTCTTCATCGTCAGGCGGTACACGCCGATGACGCACCTGCGCTCCTTCACCGAGTCCCACTGGCTGTTGCTGCTGTAGTACCCGGCCTTCGTCAGAACCTGGTCCGCGATGAAGTCCTTCCTCGTCCGGTTCGAGTCAACTATCGCCTGAATCAGGTTCTCCGGAACGTCGTTGTAGTTCGCGAGGAGCTGCTTCGTGTCCTTCGGCAGGCAGTAGCCGCCGTACCCGAACGACGGGTTGTTGTAGTGGCTCCCGATGCGCGGGTCGAGGCACACCCCGTCGATGATGGACTTCGTGTCGAGCCCCTTCATCTCAGCGTAGGTGTCGAGCTCGTTGAAGTAGCTCACCCTCAGCGCCAGGTAAGTGTTCGCGAACAGCTTCACGGCCTCGGCCTCCGTCGACCCCATGAACAGTACAGGGACATCCTCCTTAAGTGAACCTTCTTTTATGAGTGCTGCGAATGTGTGCGCCGCTTCCTCAAGACGGGAGTCAGTCCTGTCGTACCCCACGATGATGCGGCTCGGATAGAGGTTGTCGTACAGCGCCTTCGACTCGCGAAGGAACTCCGGCGCGAAGATGATCTTCGGCGTCACCACCTTCATCGTCCCGTCTGAGAGCCGCTCCCGGTACGAGAACTTCTCCCGCACAGATGCCGTGTAGCCGACAGGGACCGTAGACTTGATGACCATCACCGCCTCGGGGTTGACCCTCAGCACCAGGTCGATGACCTCCTCAACGTGCGAGGTGTCGAAGAAGTTCTTCTTGCTGTCGTAGTTGGTCGGGGCAGCGATGATGACGAAGTCTGCCTCCGAATATGCATTCTCCCCGCCGAGGGTAGCAGTGAGGTCAAGCTCCTTCTCCGCGAGGTACTTCTCTATGTAGTCGTCCTGGATGGGGGACTCTCTTTTGTTTATCTTCTCGACTTTATCTTGAATGACATCCACCGCCGTCACATGGTGGTGCTGGGCGAGGAGGGTCGCAAGTGAGAGACCTACATATCCGGTGCCGGCTACTGCTATTTTTATTTCTTTGGTATCCATTGTTAAAAGTATTTTTATTGTATAGAAGGTGCATGTCAATTGCTCAGGAAATGACTTTGCCGTAAAGCAAATCTATTCGGCTCGTCAGAGCAGTCAGTTTGATTCTGGAAGTATTCTTGTCGGAATCCAATTTTTCCAATATTGTGACGCATTGCTCATCATTGAAATCATGTTGATTGAATGTCAGAGTTTTCCCGCTGCCCCATCTTCCGGTCAGGGCAATCGTGCAGCCGTCCCTGTAATTGTTGACAATGTTGGTAAATATCTCAGCATCTTTCTTTCTGTCGAGTCTGCAGTTGAGGAACGGGGCATCAATCGGGATTTCCAAATCCAAGTGTCTGGGTTTCATGATATTTTCTGATTTGGCTTTAGGAAATTATTTCATCTTCTCGCTCCTGTCTTCGCCATATTTCCCGTCTTTTGCCTCAAAAATCACACTCGGCTCATGGACTTCTACTGAATGCCAAACGCCGGCCGGAATTTGGCATCCGAACAGTCCGTCAGCAGGGGAGAGACGGATTCGTTCCGTCTCGTTGCCGTTGTCGTCATAAAGAATTTCATCAAGCCTGCCTCTGAGGCATGTGACACTTTCCGCGGACTTCATGTGCCTGTGGATGTCGACCTTTGTTCCCGGAATCAGCGCATTCAGCATCCTCTGGGAATTGTCCGAAGCTGAATTGCGCATATCCATGCCTGTCCTCAGCCGTTCATTTTCCCGGGCTTCGGACAGCAGCCCGTCAAGCAGTGCATTGTCAATTGTCTTCATGTCTGTTACC
>JADIMJ010000015.1 GCA_017694835.1 Candidatus Cryptobacteroides gallistercoris | reverse complement strand
CTCCGGCACCACAGTTCAGGGCCATACTGCAGCTTCAGCTGAAACGGAATGGGATGAACGGGAACGAAAGCTTCTGAACGGCAGCCTCGATAACTACAACAAATTGATGCTTGATGAACAGCAGGACATTTCCAACAGCCTGCATATAGAAACGAAAATGCGCCTGGCCGGCATCACTGACGATAAAAGCCCGATTCTTCAAGAACTGCTTTCCGTTATAGGAAGCAGGAAACCGCAGTCCAGTGATTATCCTGCCGCCAGCAGCCAGCAGAAGATACTCCTTGAGAATCTCGCCAAATGCGAACACCTCAGATGGAATGCTTCATGCAGGCTTCTCGGCTACACGACATATGAGACAACCCCCGAAGAGGGAAACAAGAAAGATTATATTTGCAAGCGACTCAGTTGCCTCATCAATAATGAAAGATTACGCCAGATTCCAGCCTTAGCCGAAACAATACGCTACGACTGTAATGTCGTGGATGTCAGCTTGAGACTGAGGGCCAAAGGGATGACGGCCTCTCACTGACGCTCTATCCTATACCCCAGCCCGACTATCAGTTTCAGCGTACCCAATGCGGTATTCCGGTCATAGTCTTTCTCTGCCTCCGGAAGGTCCGCATAAGGGACAAGCCCGGGATGCTGCTTTAGCGCATCGTTGCGTTCCGGGCCGTATGTCCAGCCCTGGTCCATCCTTGACTTAGCCCACACCTCATGTACATTCTCCGCCAGAGATTCAACAAGAGCCTCCAGTCCCTCCGGCAGCACGACACCCGAAGTATCGGCCGGAGACGGGGTATATTCTTTACTTATTGACATTGTATCCGCCGTTGCGTCTGCCGTTGTATCTGCTGCCGTTGTATCCGTCATCATGTGTGCATCATTTCCTGATATGCCCAAAGTCTTGTTTTCACTTGAATTCTGCTGCGTCTCCCGGATACGGGCCTGCTCAGCCTCCATGGTCTCGATGTCGCGGGCCATGTGCTCCCTGATTCTTGAGGTGACATAATGCCACATAAGGAAACAGAAGGCAAGGAAAACGGCCAGAAGCAGCAGGGCCACGGCAGGATATGTCACATCGAGGGCAAACAATATCGAGTCATAGATTCCGTGAGCAAGGATAGGGGCGAGGATTACCATCACCTTATTCTTTGCCGGAGACTTCGGATAGAATTTGACCAGCGAATAATAGTAGCCCATCAGCACTCCGAACGAGAAATGGGCCGGAATGGCAAACAGGGCCCGCATAATGCCGACTGTCAGGAAGTTGTCATAATTATAGAACAGATAGAGAAGATTTTCTCCTGCCGCAAACCCAAGAGAGACACACACCGCATACACTATTCCGTCAAGTTTTTCGTCAAAATGCCGGTTTTTCCTCAACAGGAGCCACAGCATGATAAGCTTGGCGATTTCTTCCGGAATGGCAGCGCCCCAGAAGGCGGTCATCACGCTGCCCCAGACTGTCACAGGCTCGTCCACATACAGGCCGAAATATCCGAACGGAGCTGACATGCAGAAAGACAGCGGCAGCGAAAGTATTCCGAACAGGAAGCCCTTCACAAGCTGCCGCGCGGGCTCAGGTGCCCGCCTGTCCTTCCTCAAAATATAGAAAAGAAGGAGCACAACCGGAATCAGGGCGATAACTGTGACTGTAAGGTTTGTAAGCATGATTATCAGAATTGTAAAAGTATTTTGTCTTGCTGAAGGCATTCAGTCCCTCAGGCAGTTTATAGGTACCACATAAATCCCGTCAGGCCGTCTGTACGCCGGACCGGTGGCTGTGACAATCATCATGAATGACGGGGCTCTTTCGACCAAAGATTTCAGTTTGACAAGATTCCTTGCCCCGTCATCTATCAGTTTGTCTCCCCCGAGCTTCACCTCTACCGCAGCCCATTTCCCGTCCGGAAGATGAATTATTATGTCGCATTCGAGTCCGTTGCTGTCCCGGTAATGACGGATTTCGCCTTTCAGTCCCATGGAATATATGGCGAGATCCCGCACAGCCATGTCTTCAAAGAAGAGACCGAAGGTCCTGATGTCATTCATAAGGTCATCCGGGGATACATGAAGGGCAGCGCATGCAATCGAAGTATCCGTGAAATGCCGCGTCGGAGTAGACCGGATGGAAGCCTTGCTGCGGATATTCGGATTCCAGGACAATATATCCTCTATGATATACAAATCTTTCAGGGCATCCATATAGTCTTCGTATGTCCTTGAATCAAAAGTATTCCTGTTGTTCGTCGTTATAATATCCTGAATTATGGCCGTAACCGGTGCTTCCGTAGATATATTCCTCGCATAGCTCCTGAGAATCATTTTCAGCACCTCGGGATTCTTGTTCCGGAACTTCTCATTGTCGGAATTTTCAAAATTGAACAATCCCTCATAATAATTAGCCGTAATGTCAAGGGCTGTCTCCTCATCGTCGACAAGGGAAAGAGGCCATCCGCCGCGACACAGCAGAAACGCAGTCTTCCTCAGGCTGTGAGAGGAATTCTCGTCATAAACCCCGACATCAGGGTTCCGGAAAAGCTCGGCAATGGATACTTTTCCTGTTGAGTCCTGTGATTCGAACAGGCTCATCGGCCTCATCTTCAGAGGTACAATACGACCTGCACCCGAATGATGTATCTTTGTCTTGTCTTCAGGAGTGGAACTGCCGGTAAGTATGAACTGCCCGAATCCCGGATTTTCATCAATGTAATTCCTGACCTCGTCCCATATCTGAGGCACCGCCTGCCATTCGTCTATCAAAAGCGGCTTCTCCCCGTCAAGTGTTGCACGCGGCTCCATCTTTGCCAGACTGATTGCTCTCTCCGTACTGAGCTTTTTCACACTTTTGGCAAACCGGGTAGCTGTGGTCGTCTTCCCGCAGAATTTAGGCCCGGCAACAAGTACCGCCCCCGAAGATTTCATCTTCCTTTCTATCTGCCCCTCTATTATCCGCTTCAAATATGTTCCCATAAAATCTCCTTTTAGCCGTAAATATACTAAAATTCATCAGAATACAA
>JADIMJ010000014.1 GCA_017694835.1 Candidatus Cryptobacteroides gallistercoris | reverse complement strand
GGGAAAATCGGCATGCCGTGTGTCCTGAAGACCCGTACCCTCGGCTATGACGGACATGGTCAGGCCATAATAAGGAGCGTGGAGGACATGGAGAAGGCAGCGGACCTCCTTACTGTCCCGTGCATACTTGAAGAGATGGTTGATTTCGACTTCGAGTGCAGTGTAATCATGGTCAGTGACGGGAAAGACATCATTCATTTCCCGGTGTCGAGGAATATCCACAGGGAAGGCATACTGGACCTGTGCATAGTGCCGGCCTCGGGACTTCAGAATGGCGGCGGCGAGAATGACTTGTGCCGCAGGATTACAGCGTCCTGCGAATCATTCATGAAAAGCTGCGCTTACAGGGGGATACTGGCAATAGAACTTTTCGTCAAGGGAGACAGATTCTATTTCAATGAGATGGCACCGCGCCCGCACAACAGCGGCCACTGGACGATAGAGGGATGCACGACCAGCCAGTATATGGAGCTCTGCCATTTCCTGCTGGACATGCCTCTTGAAAGGCCGGAACTCCTCTCTCCTGCCGTCATGAAGAATATACTCGGACAGGACCTGGATGCCGCCAAGGCCGTTGTGGCCGAATCCCTTGCCGGCGCCGGTCCCGGCATAGAAGTCTCTGCGTCGGAAGATGTCGACAATGCCTTCTGCGGGGAAGCCGGGAAGGGAGTGCACGTTCATCTGTACGGGAAGACCCAGTCCAGGCCGAAAAGGAAGATGGGCCATATTACCTTCGTGCCGATGACCCCGGAACGGTATTATTCCGGATGGGCGGCAAGATTCGTCTGAAAAGGCACAAGACTCGACGAAAAGACCGAATATTTGTCAGAAAAGACAGGACAGTCAGAATTGATAACATTAAGAAACCGATATATGGGCAATTACCGCGTATTTGTTGAAAAATACCCTGAATTTCAGGTTGAGGCGAAGAGCCTGATGAATGAACTTAACGAGAATCTGCAGCTGTCCCTGGGCAGCCTCAGGTATCTCAATGTCTATGACCTTTTCGGGTTCACTCCCGAACTTCTTGAAAAGAGCCGCTACGGTGTATTCGGAGAGATAATGACCGACAAGGTCACTGATGAATGCGACCTGAGCGGGACAAAATATTTAGCCGTGGAGTATCTCCCGGGACAGTTTGACCAGAGGGCTGCATCTGCGGTCGACTGTGTGCGGCTGATTGACCCGAAGGCTGATGTGAGGATAAAGAGCTCCAGACTGCTCATTTTCGACAAAAATGTCTCTGACGGGGATCTGGAGAAAATCCGTCATTATTATATAAATGCAGTCGAGTCCAGGCAGAAGGACCTTTCAGTGCTCAGCGACACGGAGCAGGCCCCTGTCAGGCCTGTCAAGGTGCTCGAGGGCTTCACCCTGATGAAAGAGGAGGACCTCGCCCCGTACTGCAGGCAGATGGGACTTGCCATGAACAGCGATGATCTGCGTGAAGTGGTCAATTATTTCAGAAAAGAGGGCAGGGACCCGTATGAGACGGAGCTCAGGATTCTGGACACATATTGGAGCGACCATTGCCGCCACACTACATTCACCACCGGGCTTCAGAAGATTGACTTCGAGGAGTCATTCGTCAGGGAGGAAATAGAGGGAACATATAATCTCTATCTGAAAATCCGAAAGGAACTCGGCCGTGAAGACAAGGGACTGAATCTCATGGATATGGCGACCATAGGAGCCCGTTATCTCAAGTCAAGGGGACTGCTGGACGACATGGAGGTGAGCGAGGAGAACAACGCCTGCAGCATCTATGTGGATGTGGATGTGGACGGAAAGATTGAGAAATGGCTGCTCCAGTTCAAGAACGAGACGCACAACCATCCGACAGAAATCGAACCGTTCGGAGGTGCTGCGACCTGTCTCGGCGGAGCCATCAGGGACCCTCTTTCCGGAAGAAGTTATGTCTATCAGGCCATGCGCGTCACGGGTGCCGGCAACATATACCAGCCGGTTGCGGAGACTATTCCGGGCAAGCTGCCCCAGAAGGTCATCAGCCGGAAGGCAGCAGCCGGATATTCCAGCTACGGCAACCAGATAGGCCTTGCCACAACACATGTCCGTGAAATCTATCATCCGGGCTATCTGGCGAAAAGGCTGGAGGTCGGAGCCGTGGTCGGGGCCGTGAAGGCGGAGAATGTGCGCAGGGAAAGCCCGTGTCCGGGAGATGTCATCCTCCTTCTCGGCGGAAGGACTGGCCGTGACGGCATAGGAGGGGCCACAGGCTCTTCCAAGGAGCATACGGAGGCTTCCCTCGAGACCTGCGGAAGTGAAGTCCAGAAAGGAAATGCACCGGAGGAGCGGAAGCTGCAGAGGCTTTTCCGCCGTCCCGAGGTGACCAGACTCATAAAGAAATCCAATGATTTCGGAGCCGGTGGAGTAAGCGTTGCCATCGGAGAGCTCGCCGACGGGCTTGACATCTATCTTGACCGCGTGCCGGTGAAATACAGCGGACTGAACTCCACCGAGCTCGCCATCAGCGAATCCCAGGAGAGGATGGCTGTCGTGGTCGAGAGGAAGGACAGGGAACAGTTCGAGAAATACTGCGCAAGCGAGAATGTGGAGGTCACCCATGTGGCTGATGTCACCGGCAGCGCAAGGCTCAGGATGTACAACGGGGACAGGCTCGTCGTCGACCTTTCACGCGAATTCATCGACAGCGCCGGCGCAAGGCACTATGCCGAGGCTGTGGTGCAGGCAGTGGAGAACAGGAATCCGTTCGCCCGCAAGGTGGAAGGAGACACCCTTGAGGAAAAGATTGAAAACAACCTGCGCGACTGGAATGTGACTTCCCAGAAGGGCCTCATAGAAATGTTCGACTCCACCATAGGCCGTTCGACGGTGCTCATGCCGTTCGGAGGCTGCCTGCAGACTACCGAGACCCAGGTATCTGTACAGAAACTCCCTGCAGACGGCTACACCGACACTGCCAGCGTGATGGCCTTCGGATATAATCCGTACATCTCTTCATGGAGCCCGTACCACGGGGCGGCATATTCCGTGGTCGAAGCCTGCGCCAAGGTGGTGGCATCCGGTGCTTCATACGAGAAGATGAGATTCTCATACCAGGAATATTTCGAGAGAATGCATGACAGCCGTTCATGGGGGAAGCCTCTGAGCGCTCTTCTCGGAGCCCTGAAGATGCAGCTTGAGCTCGGCCTTCCGTCAATCGGAGGCAAGGATTCCATGAGCGGGACATTCGGGCACATCAATGTCCCTCCTATGCTCATGGCCTTCGGCATCACGACAGTAAACGCCGGTAAGGTCATATCACCTGAACTGAAGTGGGACGGAGACAGACTCTATCTCATCAGGCACACTCCTCTGCAGAATTTCATGCCGGATACGGAGCAGCTGAAGAAGAATTTCAGATATGTCCATGAACAGATTGACTGTGGGAATGTATGCGCTGCATACGCGATAGGATTCGGCGGCGTGGCCGAGGCCTTGTGCAAGATGTCATTCGGCAATGCCTTCGGCGTGGATGTCAAGGTGTCCGAAGAGGACCTGTTCAACTACAGCTACGGCTCCATCCTGGTCGAATGCGACAAGCCCCTTGATTTTCCCGCAGCTGAATATCTGGGCACCGTCACAACAGGCGAGGACGGCATGCTCCACATCAACGGCACTTCGCTTTCAATCTTTGAACTGATGGAGACCTGCGGGGAAAGATTCTCTTCAATCTACCCGTCGGAATGCGAGCCTTCACATAAGGCTGTGGTTCCTGCCGGCCTGGGCAACGCCGCTCCTCTGAAAAAGAAAAAGTCCGAGATGAAGTGGAAGGGAGAGCCTGTCGGGACACCTGTCGCATATATCCCTGTGTTCCCGGGAACCAACTGCGACTATGATACCGCCAAGGCATTCCGCAAGGCCGGGGCGGAAGTGAGGATGAGCGTATTCTGCAATCTGACTGCAGATGACATCTTCCGCTCGATCGCCGAGATGAAGAAAAACATCTCCGAATGCCATATACTCGCCCTCTGCGGCGGCTTCTCTGCCGGAGACGAGCCTGACGGAAGCGGAAAGTTCATAGCGAATGTGCTGAACAACAAGGATATCGCCGAAGAAATCCATAAGCTCCTTGACCGCGGCGGTCTCATCCTGGGCATCTGCAACGGTTTCCAGGCCCTCGTGAAGTCCGGACTTCTTCCATACGGGCGGCTTGGCATGGTGACAAAGGACTCTCCGGTGCTTTTCAGAAATGACATCAACCGTCATATATCGCAGATGGTAACGACGAGAGTCGCGTCTGTCAATTCCCCGTGGCTCTCAAGCTTCTGTGTCGGGGACCTGCATACAATAGCCGTCAGCCACGGCGAAGGCAAGTTCGTGGTTAATGAGGAACTTGCGCGGAAACTCTTTGCCGACGGTCAGGTCGCCTTCCAGTATGTGGATCCGGTCACTGAAGAAGTTACCATGGAATCCCCGTACAATCCGAACGGTTCCTGCTATGCAATCGAGGGCATCATCAGCCCTGACGGACAGATTCTCGGCAAGATGGGCCATACAGAAAGATATGAGAGAAACCTGTTCAAGAACATCGAAGAAGAGCTTGAGCAGCCACTGTTCGACAATGCCGTAAGGTATTTCAGGGGGAAATAGAATGCCGTACAGGAATATAAATGAAGAATGCGGGGTGTTCGGCGTCTGGGGCGTTCCGGATGCTCCGACTCTTGTATATTACGGACTTCATGCCCTTCAGCACAGGGGGCAGGAAGGCTGCGGAATAGTGGCATCCGGCCCTGACGGGAAGATGAAGAGAATCAAGGGCGAGGGACTGGTTACCGAAGTATTCACGGAGACAAAGCTCTCCGGCCTCCAGGGAGACATGGCCATAGGTCATGTCCGCTATTCCACTACGGGGGGCGGAGGAATCGAGAATGTCCAGCCTTTCCTTTTCCGGCATCACACAGGGGACTTTGCATTGGCACACAACGGCAATCTCGTCAACTACAGCCTCCTCCGCAGACAACTTGAGAACAGGGGTAGCCTGTTCCAGTCCTCGTCCGACAGCGAGGTGCTGGCCCATCTCATCAAAAAAGACAGCGCAGAGGCCCACAAGCCGAGGATTTTTTCCATTGTCAATGCTCTCAATACAGTAGAAGGGGCATTTGCATTCCTGATAATGACTTCCAGCCGCATATACGCCTGCCGGGACAAGTACGGCCTGCGTCCCCTGTCCATAGGCCGGATAGGAAACGGCTATGCCGTGAGCAGCGAGACATGCGCATTTGATGTAATAGGAGCGGAATATCTTCGGGACATAGAGCCCGGGGAGATTGTCACAATCGACAGTCACGGCCTGCGGAGCAGGAAATACAATACTCATTGCCGTCATGCCATGTGCGCCATGGAGTATGTCTATTTCGCCCGGCCTGACAGTGACATCGATGGCAGGAATGTCCACAGTTTCAGGAAAGAGACGGGACGGCTGCTTTATGAGGAAGCCCCTGCCGACGCGGACATAGTTGTCGGTGTTCCGGATTCGAGCCTCAGTGCGGCAATGGGCTACAGCGAAGCCAGCGGGCTTCCGTACGAAATGGGCCTGATAAAGAACAGGTACATTGCCCGGACATTCATACAGCCTTCACAACCGATGCGGGAAAAGGGCGTGAGGATGAAGCTGTCGGCAGTCAAGAGCATTGTCAAGGACAAGAGGATTGTGCTTGTGGACGATTCAATCGTCAGGGGAACCACATCAAGGAGGATAGTCTCCATGCTCAGGGAGGCTGGAGCACGGGCCGTGCATCTGCGTATAGCCAGTCCTCCGATCAAGATGCCTTGCTTCTACGGAGTGGACATATCCACATATGAGGAACTTCTCTGTGCGGGAAAGTCCGTGGAGGAGGCCCGCCTGGCAATAGGAGCGGACACTCTCGCATATCTGTCTGAAGATGCCCTGTACAAGGCCGGGCAGAGGACAGACTTATGCCTCGCATGCTTCAACGGACGGTATCCTACAAGTCTCTATCAGCCGGTGGAAGATGCCAACAAGGACGGAAAGTTCTGACATATCAGCAACAGAACATATTGAGCTCTGACATATCCGTGAAGAAACATATTTTTGAAGATATCCGTAAAGAAATGATGCCATGGTAGTAGGAATTGATGTCGGCGGGAGTACCACGAAAATTGTAGGAATAGAGAATGGAAAAGTATGCTCCCCGCAGTTCATCACCGC
This sequence comes from Candidatus Cryptobacteroides gallistercoris, assembly GCA_017694835.1. Classification (GTDB taxonomy): domain Bacteria; phylum Bacteroidota; class Bacteroidia; order Bacteroidales; family UBA932; genus Cryptobacteroides; species Cryptobacteroides gallistercoris. The sequence goes on along the minus strand of JADIMJ010000014.1, from coordinate 15,413 downwards.
AGCCGATCCGATTACTTCCCTTTTCGGAGCATTCGGCAAGTATATTTATGACAATCACATAGACCTTGACTCGGTGGAACAGGTGATGCTCACGGGTGTCGGCAGTGCGTATGTTGACGGCAGCCTGTATGGCCGGCCCACAGCCAGGACGGATGAATTCATGGCGAATGCCCTCGGGGCGAAATACCGCAGCGGGCTGGACAGGATGATTGTCGTGAGCATGGGAACGGGCACATCTTTCATAAAGGTGGACGGGGATGCGATAAAGCATGTCGGAGGCATGGCCATCGGCGGAGGCACTCTGCAGGGCCTTTCCCGGATAATCTTTCATTCGCATGACATCCGCCAGACAGTCGGCATGGCATTGAAAGGGGATACCTCAAGAGTCGACCTGCAGATCCGGGACATCTCGAAGACGGAGATACCGGGGCTTCCGTACGGAGTGACAGCCTCGAATTTCGGAAAAGCCGAGGCCAATGCCGCTCCCGAAGATATTGCAGCCGGACTCATCAACATGGTACTCCAGACAATAGGCAGTGCCGCAAATCTTGTGGCATACAATACCGGCATAAAGGATTTTGTGCTGATAGGAAATCTCCCTATGCTACCGCAGAGCAGGCCTCTGTATGACAGAATTGAGGCCCTGTACGGCATCCGGGTGCATATACCGGAATATCCCGAATACAGGACGGCAATAGGCGCCGCCCTGAGCTGCCTGCAGGGGAATGCCTGCCGGTAAGGCTATGCATTCTGCGATAAATATGTTATATTTGCAAGATTGAATAATACCATCAAAGAATAATACATCCGATACAACCGGACAATACCATCGGGATTAATAAACACAATACAGATATGGCAGTCAGTTATGAAAAGGCGGGGGTCAACCTTGAGGCAGGTTACGAGGTGGTCCGCAGAATCAAAAGTCATGTGGCCTCTACGGCGCGTGCAGGTGTCATGGGCAACATAGGCTCATTCGGAGGAATGTTCGACCTTTCCTCCCTGAATGTAAAGGAACCTGTGCTGGTCAGCGGCACTGACGGAGTGGGCACCAAACTCAAGCTCGCCTTTGCGATGGACAAGCATGACACCATAGGAATTGATGCTGTGGCAATGTGCGTGAATGATGTTCTTGCCCAGGGGGCGGAACCGCTTTTCTTTCTTGACTACATAGCCGTCGGGCATAACGAGCCGGAAAAAATCGAGGCCATAGTTGCCGGTGTCGCAGAAGGATGCCGTCAGGCAGGATGTGCCCTTGTCGGCGGCGAGACCGCCGAAATGCCCGGAATGTATTCGGACGGTGAATACGACATAGCCGGATTTACTACCGGTGTCGTGGAGAAGTCGAAGCTTATCGACGGCAGCAAAGTGAAGGCCGGAGATGTCCTTGTTGGCATAGCTTCGTCCGGTGTGCATTCCAACGGCTTCAGCCTTGTGCGCAAGATATTTGCCGATGCGGGACTGGACCTCAGGTCTTCATATCCGGAGCTTGGCGGACAGGTGCTCGGGGAAGTAGCCCTCACCCCGACAAGAATATATGTCAGGCAGGTGCTCGATGTCATCCGCAGCTGCGATGTGCATGGAGTCGCCCACATTACCGGAGGCGGATTTGACGAGAATATCCCGCGTATCCTCAAGGATGGCCAGGGAATTGAGATTCAGGAAGGTTCATGGGAGATTCTTCCGATATTCAGGCTTCTTGAGAAATACGGGAAAGTCGCACACCGCGAAATGTTCAATATCTTCAACATGGGCATAGGCATGGTCCTCGCTCTCGACGCTTCCGAAGCGGAAAAGGCCATTGCCATCCTTGAGTCACACGGGGAGAAGGCTTCCGTCATCGGCCGTGTCACGGACCGTCCGGGAGTAGACATAAGGATGAAGGATTGACCCTACATGTATCAGAATGAATTGAAAGCAAACACAGCCATATTATGAGAGCTTTATTTTCAGTAAGCGATAAGACGGGCGTGGTAGAATTCGCCCGTCAGCTTGAGTCTCTCGGGTGGGAAATCATCGCCACCGGAGGTACCATGAAACTTCTTCAGGAAGCAGGACTCAAAATCATCAACATCAGTGAGATAACGGGCTTTCCGGAAATCTGCGACGGAAGAGTCAAGACCCTTCATCCGAAGGTTCACGGGGCACTTCTCGGCCGCAGGGACCTCGAAAGTCACCGCAGGCAGCTCCGGGAAAACGGAATAGAGTACATCGACCTTGTATGCGTCAATCTCTATCCGTTCAGGGAGACAATATCGAAGCCGGATGTGACCATGGAGGATGCCATCGAGAACATCGACATCGGAGGCCCTTCAATGCTCCGCAGTGCGGCCAAGAACTGGAAGGATGTCACCGTGGTCTGCCATCCGGAGGACTATCCGAAAATCATTGACGAAATCCGTGCGACGGGGAACACTACGGCTGGGACCAGACTCCGTCTGTCAGCCGAGGCCTATACCCATACGGCGGAGTATGACATGATGATAGCCTCATACATGAGGAAGCAGGCCGGGCTCAATGAAAAGCTTTTCCTCGAGTATGACCTGAAGCAGTCGCTCAGATACGGGGAGAACCCTCATCAGGAGGCCATGTTCTATGCCTCAATGGAAAAAGTCCCGTTCTCCCTCGCCACGGCGGAGCAGCTCAACGGCAAGGAACTCTCCTACAACAATATCCAGGATGCAAATGCCGCCCTCAATATCGTAAGGGAATTCGACGAGCCTTTCTGCGTCGGACTCAAGCACATGAATCCGTGCGGCGCAGCAGTCGGAAAAGATGCCCTGGAGGCATGGCAGAAGACATTCGAGGCAGACAAGGTCAGCATCTTCGGAGGAATAGTGGCCTTCAACAGGGAAGTGGACCTTGCGACGGCAGAGCTTCTCAAGCCGGTGTTCCTTGAAATAGTGATGGCACCTTCGTTCTCTGCGGAGGCTCTGGAGCTTCTCCGCACAAAAAAGAATCTCCGTCTGCTCAAGGTTGACATGACCAGGGATGACAAGGTGAGAAAACAGTATGTCAGCGTCAACGGCGGTCTCCTCGTCCAGGACCAGGACACCAGGACCAGGACGGTGGTACCTGAAATGTGCGTCACTGATACAAAGCCTCAGGCCGGTGACATGGATGACCTCAATTTCGCATGGCGCATCGTCAAGCATGTGAAGTCCAACGCGATTGTTGTGGTCAAGAACGGCATGACCTTCGGCGTGGGAGCCGGACAGATGAACCGCATCGGTTCGGCTGAGATTGCGCTCAAGGAAGCCGCAGCCACATTCGCCGCGGAAGGCAAGGATGTCAGGGAAGCAGGTCTCGTCCTCGCTTCAGACGGCTTCTTCCCGTTCGACGACTGCGTTGCCCTCGCCGCAGAATACGGGGTCAAGGCAATAGTGCAGCCCGGCGGAAGCATCCGCGACAACGATTCCATAGCCAAGGCCAACGAACACGGCATAGCAATGCTCTTCACCGGCAACAGACATTTCAAGCATTGAGTCTCTATGGAAGTGGCAGTAAACCATCTGCAGCCTGGGCCTGATGGTCGGGCTGCGGTCTATACAAAACATCTTAAAGGTATTGAAACGGAGCATCCCGTGGGAGCGACTGTTCTGGTTGTAGGCGGAGGCGGACGCTGCCATGCTATCGTGGACGCGTTGTCCCGTTCACCGCAGGTCGGGAAAATCTATTGTGCTCCGGGAAATGCCGGTATTGCCGCCCAGGCGGAATGCGTTCCGCTGAAGGACACGCAGGTGGAACAGCTCAGGGACTTTGCCCTGGAAAAGGGCGTGGACCTCACTGTCGTTGGCCCGGAAGTGGCGCTTGCTGCCGGTATCACTGATGCCTTCACTGCTGCTGGGCTGAGAATCTTCGGCCCGACCAAGGCTGCCGCCGTCATCGAGTCAAGCAAGGATTTCGCCAAGCAGCTGATGGCCAAATACAATGTTCCCACTGCGGCATACCGTACTTTCGAAGACTATAATGAGGCACTCGAATATGTGAGCAAGGGGCCGTTCCCTGTTGTGCTGAAATATGACGGGCTTGCCGCCGGCAAGGGCGTGGTCATTCCGGAGACATTGGAAGAGGCTGACCATACCCTCAGGGACATGCTTCTTGACGACAAGTTCGGCAAGGGCAAGGTAGTCGTCGAGGAGTTCCTGACCGGTCCGGAATTCTCGTTCATGTGCTTCGTGGACGGGGAGAGAGTCTGGCCGATGGCGCTTTCACAGGACCACAAGAGGGCATACGAAGGGGACAAGGGCCCGAATACGGGAGGAATGGGAGCATATTCCCCGCTTCCTTTCATTACGGAGGAGGACAGGGAATATGCGATGGAACATATCATGAAGCCTGTCGCTTCAGCTATGGTGAAGGAAGACCGCCCGTTCAAGGGCGTACTCTACGGCGGACTCATGAAGACTCCGTCCGGCATCAAGGTCATCGAGTTCAACTGCCGTTTCGGCGACCCGGAGACGGAAGTCGTGCTGCCTCTGCTCAAGACTGACATTTATGATATCTTTTCGGCTGTGGCCGACGGCTCCGCCATGCCTGAAATCAAATGGGAGCAGAAGTCATCGATGGGCTTCGTAATGGCATCAAAGGGCTATCCGGGCTCATACGAGAAGGGATTTCCTATAGAAGGCCTCGAAGATGCACTTTCAGACCCGGAAGTGCGTATATATCACATGGGGACTGCCGTGAAGGACGGCAAGACCGTCACTTCAGGCGGCCGTGTGCTGATGGTCATCGGCTCAGGAGACACTTTGCTGCAGGCCCGCGACAGAGCCTTGACAGCAGTGGACAAGATCAGGTGTGACAATCTTTTCTGGCGCAGGGACATAGGCTGGAGGGTGCTGTAATGGCCGATGCCGGCACAAAGGAGATTTATGCCCGCACAAAAGAGCACCCGGCCGGGACAGAATATCTCTGCCGATACAAACAATAGAAGAGACATATAAAATTACATGCAATGACAATAAGCGGAAAAGAACTTTCGGCGAAGCTCAAGGCTGAAATGGCGGCGGAAGTGGCGACATTCCCGGAAAAATACGGACGCGTTCCCCATCTTGTGGTAATCCTTGTCGGAGACGACCCTGCCAGCATATCCTATGTGACAGGAAAGGCCAAGGCCTCGGAAGTCGTCGGCATCAGAAACACTACAATACGGAAGCCTGCCGATATTTCTGAAAATGAACTCCTTGACCTCATCATGCGGCTCAATGCCGATGACACTGTCGACGGCATCCTCGTCCAGCTGCCGCTGCCGGGGCATATCAGCGAGGCCAAGGTCATAGAGACGATATCCAGGGAAAAGGACGTGGACGGATTTCATCCGCTCAATGTGGCTGCCCTGTGGCAGAAGCAGCCGTGCATACTTCCATGCACGCCGAAAGGCATCATCAAGATGCTCAAGGCTGCAGGCGTGGAGATAGAAGGCAAGAGGGCTGTGGTCATCGGCCGAAGCAACATCGTAGGTCTTCCCGTGGCCAAGCTTCTGCTGGACAGGAATGCCACAGTCACCATAGCGCACAGCAGGACGAGGAACCTTCCGGAACTGACACGGCAGGCGGAGATTCTTGTCGTGGCCATCGGCCGTCCTAAATTCGTGACCGCCGACATGGTTTCCGACGGAGCTGTTGTCATTGATGTCGGAGTCAACAGGGACCCGGAGACAGGCAAGCTCTGCGGCGACGTGGACTTTGCCGCCATTGAGCCGAAGGCATCCGTCATAACCCCGGTGCCGGGAGGTGTGGGGCCTATGACAATCTGCTGCCTGATGGAAAACACCATAGAGTGCTTCCTGAACTCTATGGAAAGGAAATAGCAAAATAAATTAATAAATTTTATTGAAATTTAACATGTGCCTTATTGAATTTCTCAATATATATGCATTAATTTGCATAATGGTTTTATGTGATGCAGGCAAGGCGTCCGTAAATATTTTGACAGAGATTTAAATTCAATTTGGTATGAAAACGAACAGAATGTTTGCGCTTGCCGCTGTCATGTCCATGATGGCGGCAATGGCTTTTGAATCGGCAGCGCAGGAGAATGGCAACAGAGATGAAAACGGACAGATTGTCCGCGGCCCGTATGAGACCAACAGGTTGTTTGACAATGTCTGGATTGGGGTCGCCGGAGGAATCAACCTCTTTGAGAACTCATTCACGGATGCCGGAGGCCTCAATCCGGCCCTGGACATCAACATCGGAAAATGGATTACGCCGAGCGTGGGGCTCAGGATCGGCTATCAGGGGCTGACTGCCTCCAGCTGGACATCGCGGCAGTATCCGTACTATAAGCTCACCGGCGATGACGGCAGATTCAAGAACTCATTCAACCATGCGTACATACATGGAGATGTGATGTGGAATATCTCCAATGCCTTCAGCGGATACAAGGAGACCCGGACATGGAACTTTGTCCCGTTCCTTTCGGCCGGAGTGGCCAGGTCCTTCAAGAACGGCTCGGCGAACAATGAATTTGCCGTAGGTCTCGGCCTCCTTAACAACATCAGAATCAGCAACAGGGTAGACCTTACGCTTGAAGTCCGCCAGCTTGCGGTAAAGCAGGGCTATGACTCTTCCCCGGTCGGCGGCATTGCAGGCATGACGTCAGCTACTTTCGGAGTGGCAGTCAAGCTTGGCCGTACAGGATTCAGGCGGTCACATACTGACGAGTATGCAGGCAGGATCAGTGACCTTGAGGCCATCAACGGCACTTTGGCCGGTCAGAAAGCCGATGCCGAGTCTCTCAATGAAGACCTGAAGAAAGAGAACGCCCGGCTCAGGAAGACCGTAGAAGAGCTTGAGTCCCGTCCTCCGAAAGTGGAAAAAGTGATGCTTGACGTAACTCCGGGAGCAGTATTCTTTGAAATCGGCCGGACGGAACTTTCTCCTCAGGAGCTTTTCCATCTCGATTTCTATCTCAAGAATGTCATTGCCCGGGATGAGGACAAAGTCTTTACCCTTACGGGCTATGCCGACAGGCAGACGGGCAGCAGGAAGCGCAACAGGCAGCTCAGCGAGCAGCGGGTGGAATATGTCCGCAATCTGCTTCAGACAAAGTACAATGTGCCTTCTGACCGGCTTGTCATCAAGGCTGCCGGCTCCGAAGTGGACAGATGGGGAGACCCTCTTCTCAACAGGTGCGTGGTGATTGAGTAGATTGAGTAGAAATTATTGCGTCTGTCCGCAAAAATTAGTAAATTTGCAATTTGTTCGCTTTCCGCAGTTTGCAGAAGGCGAACAAATTGCAAATTTATTGACAGGAAAATGAAAACTTTTTATTTCATCAGAATTGCAGCAATGTCGCTCTTTCTTGCCTTTGCTGCGGCAGTATGTGCGGATGCACAGGAAAACGGGAATCGCGATAAAGACGGGAATATAGTCAGAGGCCCGTATGAGACCAACAGATTCGGAGACAACATATGGATCGGAGTGGCCGGAGGCATCAATGTATTTGAGAATTCCTTTACTGATGTCGGAGGCGTGAACCCCGCCCTTGACATCAATGTCGGCAAATGGCTGACTCCGTCTTTCGGCATACGGGTCGGATATCAGGGTCTGACAGCATCCAGCTGGTCATCACAGCAGTATCCCTACTACAAGAAGACAGGCGACGACGGACGGTTCAAAAATTCCTTCGGCCACGCCTATATCCATGGTGACGTGCTCTGGAACATATCCAACGCATTCAGCGGATACAAGGAGACCAGGACATGGAATTTTGTGCCGTTTTTCTCTGCAGGACTTGCCCGCTCATTCAGTAACGGACATGCCAACAATGAATTCGCACTTGGAGTCGGCCTTCTCAACAATATCAGAATCAGTGACCTCATCGACCTTACTCTTGAAGTCCGCCAGCTTGTCGTGAAAGAAGGCTATGACTATACTCCCGTAGGGGGCGTCGCCGGCATGACATCCGCGACATTCGGCGTGTCCTTCAAATTGGGCAGGACAGGCTTCAGACGTTCCGAATCAGCTGCGTACAGGTCCAGAATCAATGACCTTGAGTGTGAAAATGCAAATCTCCTGAAGGCAAAGGATAAGGCGGAAGCGACTGCCGATGCCCTTGCCGCCGACAATGCCGCATTGAGGGAAGCCGTACATGAACTGGGCGCCAAAGATGTTCCGGAGGAGCCTGCGGAGTCAGTATCAGCTGCAGGAGAGGGCTCATGCGCTACCGTAGCCGTTTTCTTCGGACTTGACAAGACCACCCTCACGGAACAGGAACTCTTCCACCTGGACTCCTATGTGAGGAATGCCCTCGCAGCAGATCCGGACAAAGTCTTTGTGCTGACAGGATATGCTGACAAGGCCACGGGGACGGCACGGAGGAACAATGAGCTCAAGTCCGAGCGCGTCAGGTATGTCAGTGAACTTCTCATGAGCCGCTACGGCATACCGGAGAACAGGCTTGATGTCCGGACATCAGAGTCCGACAGGTGGGACAATGCTGCCCTCAACAGATGTGTGGTAATCGAATAAAACATCAGTCAATGAGAATAATACAAGTCCTCCTTCTCACGGCCATGATGATGGCTCCGGCCTCTTTCCCGGCGCAGGGGCAGGAAAGCAGCAGTCCCGATGTCTCTGCAAACAGGGATTTCAGGGGCAGGATTGTAAGGGGGCCGTACGAGACGAACAGTTTCGGAGACAATATCTGGGTCGGTGCCGCCGGAGGAGTCAATCTGTATGAAAGTTCTTTGACTGCCCCGCAGGGAGCCGGTGCCGCCCTTGACATCAATGTCGGCAAATGGCTGACTCCGTGTGCGGGAATAAGGGTCGGGTACCAGGGGCTGAGGGCCTCTGATGCCGCCGGCTCTTTTTCTCACAATTATGTGCACGGAGACTTCCTCTGGAATGTATCAGATGCAATCAGCGGATACAGAAAGGACAGGAGGTGGGACTTCGTCCCCTTCATTTCCACAGGTCTGGTGCGCTCTTCGGACGGAAGTGCGGCAAGGAACTCTCTCGGCGTTGGGGCGGGACTTCTCAATGTAATAAGAATCACTGACCTCATCGACCTCACTCTCGAGGTCCGGCAGCTTGCACTATGCCCGGATTTCAGAGGAGGAGCCTCAGCCGGCTTCTCAGGCATGACTTCCGCGACATTCGGCATATCCTTCAATATCGGCAAGTCCGGCTTCCGGCGCTGCAACTCCACTGAATATGAGAGCCATGTGGGGGCACTCGAGTCCGCGAGGGATGCCCTGGCAAGAAGCAATGACCGCTTCAGGGCCATGAACGAACGTCTGATAGAGCAGAACGAGACCTTGAGGGCCGAAGCGGAAAGGCGCAGTTCCACTGCCGTGCAGAATGTGACTCTTGTATGTCCGGAAGTCCTGTTTTTCGCAGAAGGTGAAGACGAGCTTTCAGCCGGAGAACTCTTCCACCTTGACACATATGTAAAGAATGCCATGGACCTCAACAGGAACAAGATATTCATGGTGACAGGCTATGCCGACAGAAAGACTTCTTCCGAGTCCGCCGACCAGTCGCTGGCCGGCAGGAGAGCTGAATATGTGGCCTCAATCCTGCGGGAGAAGTACCGGCTTCCTGAAGACCGGATAATCGTCATGTCCGCAGGTGCGGATGACCTGTGGGGCGATTCTTCTCTCAACCGCTGCGTTGTGGTAGAGTAGGAATACATGGGGATACAGTCATTTTCATAAGTTTTCAGCAGGGAGTCTCTGTTCTCTGTTGAAAATTTTTTTTATCCCCGAAAATGCCCTCCGGAATGCGTGGGGGGGGGGATATTTGCTCTAAAAATCATGGATTTACGCCATGCCGCGGACCCTCTCTGTGTTTGCTTATTAGTTTAATTTGCGTATCTTTGTCGTCCAATTGGACCTGTTGTCAGGTCAGTATGAGGCCAATAAGGCAACAGACAGGTGCGTGAAATCCAATATATATCGAACTTATTTTGTAACCTATTGAGAATCAGTTGGATATAACGATTTCACTACTCTATGTCATATTATATGGATATTTCCGTCAATACCAATAGAGACAATACCGTATGGTTTGCCATGCGTGTGACATACCGCAGAGAGTTCAGGGTCAAGAAAATTCTTGATGAAGCGGGGATAGAGAATTATCTCCCTGTCCATGAGACCCTGCGGGTCAGAAACCACCGCAAAGTCCGGGAAACGGTGCCTGTCGTGAGAGGGCTCATATTCGTCCGCACTTCCCAGACCGTACTGCAGGAGATAAAGAGCGGCCTGCCGTTCCTCCAATATATCATCAACAAGCGCACAGGAGACAAAATCATCGTTCCCGATGCCCAGATGTCACGCTTCATCGCCGTCACAGGCACAGGCAACGACAGGCTCCTGTATTTCGGCGGCGGAGAACTCAATCTCTCCAAAGGAACCCATGTCCGTGTCACCGGCGGCGAATTCGAAGGCTACGAAGGCGTCTTCCTCAAAGTCAAGGGCGCCCGCGACCGCAGGGTCGTCATCGAAATCGAAGGCGTCATAGCCGTGGCTCTGGCGACTATAAGTCCGGAGCTTATTGAAGTGATAGAGTGACGACATCGCATTCTGAAAATACCAGTCGCATTGCCAAGAACACATTAATGCTATATGTGCGCCTGCTCTTCGGCATGCTGGTGTCATTATATACTTCCAGGCTCGTTCTGAATACCCTTGGAGTAGATGACTATGGCATCAATAATGTCGTTGGCGGTCTGGTGACGATGTTCTCGCTGATTTCTAACTCGCTTTCGTCTGCCGTGAGCCGGTTTATGACATACGAGTTAGGAAGAGATGACATGGTCCGGCTGAAGAGAGTCTTCACCGCATCTCTGACAATACATGTGCTGTTGGCGTTGACAGTGGTACTTCTTGCAGAAACTGTCGGGCTATGGTTTCTCAATACCCATATGACAATTCCAGCGGAAAGGCTCGGAGCTGCGCATGTTGTCTTTCATTCGACTGTGGCCGGATTTGCCCTGACCCTAATATGCGTACCATACGGAGCTGTCATTACTTCGCATGAACGGATGGGCATATTTGCCTTGTTCGGTATAACTGACACAATATTGAGGCTGCTTGTTGTCCTTTTCCTTGCTTTCGCGCCAATGGAATTCGACAAACTGAAAGTATATTCTCTTCTTATTCTTTCTGTTGTCTTCATAATGCAGAGCGCATCTGTCGTATTTTGCCGCACTCACTATGAGGAAGCCCGTTTCAGGATAACATTCGACAGGAATTATCTGAAAAGCATAGGCTCCTTTGCCGGATGGAGCTTTTTGGGCAACAGCGCATGGATCATCAATACTCAGGGACTGAATATTCTGATGAATATTTTCTTCGGTGTAGCTGTAAATGCTGCCAGGGGCATTGCAGCTCAAGTGGAGGGAGTTGTGACTGCATTTGTGAATAATTTCATGACAGCACTGAATCCCCAGATTATCAAGTCTTATGCGGCACAGGATCTGGACTATATGCATTCTCTTGTGTGCAGAGGGGCAAAGTTTTCGTATTTCATGATGTTCTTTTTTGTTGTTCCCCTTGCACTGGAAGCACGGCAGGTGTTGTCAATATGGCTCGGAACAGTACCTGAGCATGCTGTCTCCTTTTTGAGATTGACATTGCTTTCTTCGTTGACAACGGTAATTGCCAATTCTCTGGTTACGGCGCAGCTTGCTACTGGCAATATAAAGAAATATCAGATTACAGTGTCATTTTTCGGACTGTGGGTATTCCCGTTGTCATATGTCGCCTATAAGGCGGGACTGCCTCCCGAGGCTTCATATATAATTTATTTCATCATTTATTTCGGGCTGATTTTCGTAAGAATCTATCTCGTCAAAGATATGATAATGATGCCTGCTAAACTGTATTTTAAAGATGTTCTGCTTCCTGTTGCCATAGTTTCCGCGTGCTCGGTCATAGCTCCGGTTCTTGTGTATTTTTCCATGCAGGAAACATTCCTTCGTCTTGTTACAGTATGTGCGGTGTCTGTCGTTTCGTCTTTGGTATGCATGTATATTTGTGGTCTGAAGAAAAGCGAACGGAGATTTTTCAGGGAAAAAATCCGTTCAAGACTTCATTTATCTGTGAAATGATTTATTATGGTTTTTAAAGAATATCTGAAAAGAGGGTTCAGATACATACTGACCGGGGTGCCGGAAAAGAAAGTGACAGCAGAAATTTCTTGCTTGACGCAAGGTAATCTGTTGCAGGATAAACATATTGTCGTGACAGGAGGAGCCAAGGGCATCGGCTTGGCCATAACAAAAAAATGCTTGTCAGAGGGTGCTAATGTGCTTATAACAGGAAGGGATGAAGCCAGCCTGAGAAATGTATCGGAGAAATACGGGTGTAAGTACCTTGTCCTTGATATGTGCCAGACCGGACAATTCGAAACATTTATGTCAGAAGCCAATGATATATTGGACGGCGTAAATTGTCTTGTAAATAATGCCGGGATATCACTTCACGAAGGCGATATAAGGAATGTGACAGAGGAACAATTCGATATGCAGATTGCGACAAATCTCAAAGGGCCATATTTCCTGTCTCAGAAATTTGTTGAAATATATGAAAAATCACTTTGCAAATCAGGCAATATTATCTTTATTTCATCAGAAAGAGGTTTTCAGGCAGATGATTTGCCGTACGGCTTGACCAAATGTGCTCTTAACAGTTTAGTACAAGGTTTGGCCAGGAGGCTGATAGATTCAGGCATTCGCGTTAATGCCGTAGCCCCCGGTGTAACAGCTACCGACATGACCGGATTTAGTCCGGACAGCAATCTGTATTGTTCCTACAATGTGACAGAAAGAGTATATTTGCCTGAAGAAGTTGCGGATATTGTCTGTTATTTGCTGAGTGATGTTTCCAATTGTCTGTCGGGACAGATATTGGTATGCAATGAAGGCAAAACAATAAATTCCCGTTGAAAGAATTATTATGTCAGAAATCCATTATACAGATGAAAAGAATGTCCAGATACTTCTGGCGTTATTGAAGGCCTATGGAATCAGGCTGGCAGTTGTATCTCCCGGAACCACAAACATCACATTTGTGGCAAGCATGCAGTATGATTCATGGTTCAAGTTGTATTCCGCAGCAGATGAGCGTTCTGCGGCTTATATTGCGTGCGGTCTTGCTGCCGAGACCGGTGAACCTGTAATCTTGAGCTGTACGGGTGCTACGGCATCAAGAAATTATTTGCCTGGCCTGACTGAGGCATACTACAGGAAACTTCCCGTGCTGGCTGTGACTTCTTCTCAACCGGTAGCCGGTGTGGGGCATCTTATTCCTCAAGTCATTGACCGTTCCTCAGTCCCTAATGATGCGGTTACAAAAAGCATATTGCTTCCTCTGGTGAATACTGACAACGATATATGGAATTGCGAAATCAAGTGTAATGAGGCCTTGCTTGTGCTGAAAAGACACGGCGGCGGTCCGGTACACATTAATCTTGAAACATCATATAGCAGGAACTTTTCTGTCGTTGAGTTGCCGGCTGTACGGAAAATAGACAGGATAACATGCTCTGATGACTTCCCGGAATTGCCGGAGGGACGCATCGCAGTATTTGTCGGTGTACATAAAAAATGGAGAGATTCCGATATTGAGGCGGTAGATGCATTCTGCCAATCCAACAATGCTGTTGTCTTCTGTGACCACACGAGCGGATACAAAGGCAAGTACAGAGTGTTGAATTCCGTAGTATTCGGACAGATGTACTATCATTCCGAAGCGGCTGACATTGATATCCTTATACATATCGGAGAGATATCGGGAGATTACTACACAGCAGAATTGAATCCGAAGCAGGTCTGGAGGATAAGTCCGGACGGGGAAATAAGGGATACCTTCCGCCAATTGCGGTATGTCTTTGAGATGCCAGAAGCCGAATTTTTCAGACATTACATGAAAAATGACAGGACCGGAGATGATTCATATCTGACACTTTGTCGTTCTGAGCATCAAATGGTGCATGACAATATACCGGAATTGCCATTCAGCAATATCTGGATAGCCGGGCAGATTTCATCCAGGTTGCCAGACAATTCAGTCCTGCATCTCGGTATATTGAATACTCTGCGGTCATGGAATCTTTTTGAAATCCCGCTGTCGGTTTCTTCCAGCTGCAATGTAGGCGGTTTCGGCATTGACGGAGACATCTCATCATTGATAGGAGCTTCACTTGCAGACAGAAGCCGGATTTGTTTCGGCGTTTTCGGTGATTTGGCATTTTTCTATGACATGAATGTACTTGGAAACCGCCATGTTGGGAACAATGTCCGCATATTACTGATAAACAATGGAAGAGGTACTGAATTCAGGAATTATTGCCATATGGGCAGTATGTTCGGGGAAGATGCCGATGCGTTCATTGCTGCCGCCGGACATTACGGCAATCAGTCACCGGCACTTGTGAGACATTATGCTGAAGATCTCGGTTTTGAATATTTGTCGGCGTCATCGAAGGAAGAATTCAAAGCCGTATCTCCGATGTTCCTGCGTCCGGGCTTGACTGATAAGCCGATTTTTCTGGAAGTATTCACATCCAGCGCTGAAGAAAGCGATGCATTGCAGAAAGTACTGTCCTGCGTGGTCCCTGATGAAGTCAGGAAGAAAATGCAGATATCATCTGTCGCCCATAAAATATTGGGCCGTCATTATGATACTGTCCATTCGGTATACAATAGACTTAAGCCTGGTCGTAAATAATATCAATTGATGCACTGCCAAAAAGCGGAGGGAATGAGAATAGCCATATTGACACAGCCTCTCTACGACAATTTCGGTGGCATATTGCAATGCTATGCTCTGCAGACAGTTTTAAAATATCAGGGGCATAAGGTGGATGTGCTGGGAGAAGATATCCAGAAACTGGGATTCAGGGACAGGATATCCATCTGTGTCAAAAGGATAATCAAGTTCATCTTGCGGATAGACAAGGATTTTTATGGCTGTCAGACAGCTGATGAGGCGGTGGCGCGCAATACCCGTTCATTCGTTTCAAAACATATCAGGGTGAGAAGGGTCCGTGATTTGAATAAAGTCAAAGTGGGAGAATATGATGCTCTGGTTGTAGGCAGCGACCAGGTCTGGAGGAAAGAGTATAATACCTTTCATCCTTTGGAGATGAGTTTCCTTGATTTTGCGAAAAACTGGAATGTAATAAGAGTGGCTTACGCCGCGTCTTTCGGCACTGACATCTGGGACTATACTCCGGAAGAGACGGAAAAATGCAGGACATTGCTCGGTTTATTCCAAGCCGTGTCTGTCAGGGAAACATCAGGCATAGAACTCTGCCGGCGTCACCTTGATTCTGATGCTGTCAGAATGCCGGATCCTGCATTATTGCTTCCAAAGGAGCATTATCTGAAATTTGCAGAAGATATCCCGAATGCAGGGCATGAAGGGGGACTGTTTGTATATCTTCTTGATGATAAAG
>JADIMJ010000013.1 GCA_017694835.1 Candidatus Cryptobacteroides gallistercoris | reverse complement strand
TGGACAAATGGTTGCTGTCCTGGCAGTTGCGGCAGTCTGCCTGCTTGCCGGAGGATGCACTTCCTGCGGTGGAGGCAGGGGAGAATCACGGTCCGGCAGGGAGGTGTCGGGCGCCCAGGCGGTGTCCAGGCATTTCCCGAAAGTGACGGTGCCGGATATGATTGCCTCTGGGCCGGAAGCTGCTGAATATGCCGCGGAGCACTGGTGGGATGGATTCACCGACACTTCTGATACCTTTTTCTGCGACCCGGCGCATGTCAACGGAGTCCCTTACGCAGAGGTGGAGCAGGCATTCGCCGACTATTGCCCCATACTTGAATCCGTTTCCATGACGGCCGCCCGAAGGAGCGTGTCGAGGCTTTTCAGCAGGGCAGAGGCTTTTGAAAGGCATGACTCTTCGTCAACAGTGTTCGAGACTTTGGCGGATCTCGCCGAAAAATATTTCTATGACCCGAATTCCCCCCTGCGCAACGAGGACTTTTATCTCCCGTTTGTCAAGGGGCTTTCAGAGCATGAAGGTTTTTCCCGGCCGCAGAGGGATATATATGCCTATACAGCCGAAATGTGTGCACTCAATTCCACAGGGGAGAAGGCGGCTGACTTTGAATTTTCCGACAGAAACGGCAATGTGCATACTCTGTGGGGCATCAGTGCCGGCTATGTGCTGCTTTTCTTCTCCAATCCCGGCTGCGAATCCTGCCATGGCATCATCCGGGCCCTTGAAGAAAGCGGAGAAGTCCGGAAGCTGATTTCAGAAGGCCGTCTTGCCGTGGTCAACATTTATATCGACGAAGACATCGCCGCTTGGCTTGAATACAAAGACCGGTATCCGGACAGCTGGTACAACGGCTGTGACCCCAATCTCGTCATAAGGACAGACATGCTCTACAATGTGCGTGCAATCCCGTCCCTCTATATTCTTGACAAGGACAAGCGGGTCATCATGAAAGATGCCCCGGAAACAAAGGTTCTGGCATTTTTAAAATGGCTCGGGAACCAGTGTGATTCATGATTTCCTGCCTCCCCCGAAAGCGAATCCCACATTCAGCCCGAGAAATGAATAGGGGGCCTTCATCCATTTGTATTCAAGGGTAATGCGGAGATGTTCGAACAATTCCACCCCTATCCTCGGATTGAATACGAATGTTTTTTCCCGGACGGCGGCAGTCGAAAGTCCGCGGCTTTCAACGAATACCATCCCTGCGCCGACTCCTGCAAACGGTGCCGCCCTCCTGCCGAGCCTCCAGTTGTAGTCCCCGAACACCGTCACACCTCCGTTGATGTTTACTGTAAGATTGTCGTTTTTTCTGCTGAATGACCCCAACATTCCCTGAAAGGAAACATCGAACGGCGTCCCCGGAAAATTGTTCCTCGCCTCAAGGAACAGCGCCATTCCTATCTTCGACGGATTCGCACCGTAGCTGTTGCCGTGGATGAATCCTCCCCCGACTTCCACTTCAATCCTCCTCACATTGTCCTTTTCCTCCATGTCGCCTGCTCCGGTTCTTGTCCTTGCCTGAAGGCCTCCGCCAAGGGATGCCCCCAGCAACATGGCGAGGAAAAATGCCGCAATGAAATTGAGGGCTGATACATTTGTATGTGGGCAAGTCTGTTCCAAACTGTTCTTTGCTTATGTCAGTGGCAGGCCATAACAATCATTGGGGTTACAAATATACGCCTTATGCATAACTTTACAAAAAGGGCAACAGTAATTCTGCATCAACGGAAAATCCATGCTGATTTTGTAAACGCGGCCGGTGGACAGCATTTCGGGTCTCCACCGGCCGCGCTCAAGAATGACTGTGTCAGCAAGACTCTTCCTGTGTTTGCATAAATGGATGCGGAAATGGATTGCAAGGCAGAAATGAATTGCAAGGCGGAAATGGATTGCGAGGACATTGCAAAATGTAGCCGTTTTTTGCGTATCTTTGTCAGATGTGGAAATTATTTTTTGTGCAGACTATGAAAAGAATTGCAAATTACTTTATGGCAGCATCATTTGCTGTGATGATTCTTGCCTCGTGCGGGAAAGACAATACCGGAGCAGCGGATGACGGGGATACCACAAAAATCAACGGGCACGAGTATGTGGACCTCGGGCTGAGTGTAAAGTGGGCTACTTGTAATGTAGGAGCGGACAGTCCGGAGGAATACGGGGATTATTTTGCCTTGGGGGAGACGGAGCCGAAGAATGAATATACTGCTGAGAACAGTGTCACTTACAATAAGAAACAGCCTGATATTTCAGGCAATCCTGAATATGATGCAGCCCGTGCGAACTGGGGCGGCACATGGCGGCTTCCGACTGAATCGGAATTGAGGGAACTTGTTGACGGATGTGACTGGGAATGGACAGTACGGGGCGGACGCAATGGCTATAAGGTCACCGGACCGAACGGGAATTCCATTTTCTTCCCTGCATCGGGATATATGGACGGGACTCTGCTTAAAGATGCAGAAGAAACTGGCTACTATTGGACCTCTTCTCCAAACGAAAGAGAGACATATGCAGAGATGTATACCTGCCGTCTGCTTTTCTACAACGATTATGTCAATGTCGGCTGGAGTGACAGGTATTTCGGCTTTTCCGTGAGGGCTGTTTCAGAATAAAACTTGAAATGCAAAACTGAAGAATATCATGGCAATAGAAAAGGAACTCTGGGGGAAGACTCCGGACGGAAAGGAAATCTACAGGTATACTTTGAAAAATAAGGGAGGGGCTTCCGTGCAGGTCTCAAGCATCGGCGCGGGGATTGTGTCAGTGAATATCCCGGACAGGGAAGGAAAGCTCGGGGATGTGGTGCTCGGGTACAAGAATCCTCTCGGCTATTTCGGCGACGGCCCTTGTGCGGGGAAAATTCCGGGCAGATATGCCAACAGGATAGCCCTCGGGCGTTTCACCCTTGACGGCAAGGAATATGAGCTGCCGGTGAACAACGGGCCCAATCATCTTCACGGAGGGCCGGAAGGCTTCCAGAATCAGGTATGGGAGAGCAGGATAGAGAACGGTGGCGTGGAGTTCCTGTATTATTCCGAAGCCGGGGAGATGGGGTATCCGGGAGCGCTGAAGGCAGTGGCGAGATACGAGTGGAGCGAGGAGAACGAGCTGAGGCTGACGCTGACAGCGGAATGCGATGCGCCGACGGTGGTCAATCTTACCAACCATGCATATTTCAATCTCAACGGGGAAGGAAGCGGCAGCGTCCTCGGGCATGAACTGAGGCTCAATGCTTCGGAATATCTGCCGACAGATGAGACGCTGATACCGGCAGGGGAAAGCGAGCCAGTTGCCGGGACTCCGATGGACTTCGTGACGGCAAAGGTGCTCGGAAGGGACATAAATGAAGATTTTCCGGCACTGAAATACGGCAAGGGCTATGACAACTGCTGGGTGATAGACGGTTATGAGCCGGGGCAGATACAGACTGCCGCCGAACTCCGCTCTCCGGACAGCGGCAGGAAGCTTGAAGTGCTGACCACACAGCCGGGAGTGCAGGTCTATACAGGCAACTGGCTTGCAGGGTGTCCTGAGGGCAAATGCGGCAGAAGCTACAATGACTATGACGGTGTGGCCATTGAATGCCAGCATTTCCCGGATTCTCCGAACAAGCCGGAATATCCCTCCACGGTCCTGAGGCCCGGAGAAGTATTTGAAGAGGCGATAATCTTCGCATTTAAAATATCTGAATGAATTCAAAATATCCGAATGAATTCAAAGTATCCGAATGAACAATATCTTCTGAATGAAACAGTATCTTGACCTTCTGCGGTATATCCGCGGGCACGGGGTGATGAAAGAGGACAGGACGGGCGTAGGCACGCAGAGTGTCTTCGGCTATCAGATGAGATTCAATCTCTCGGACGGATTTCCTCTTCTGACCACCAAGAAAGTGCATCTCAAGTCCATCATCTATGAACTCCTGTGGTTCATAGCAGGGGACACCAACATAAAATACCTCAAGGACCATGGCGTGAGCATCTGGGACGAATGGGCTGATGAAAACGGAGACCTCGGCCCTGTGTACGGGCACCAGTGGCGCAGCTGGCCTGCCCCAGACGGAAGGAGCATAGACCAGCTCTCGGATGTGATAGAAATGATCCGGCGCAATCCGGATTCCCGCAGGCTCATTGTGTCGGCATGGAATCCTGCCGAAGTGGACAAGATGGCTCTTCCTCCGTGCCATACCCTGTTCCAGTTCTATGTGGCTGACGGACGGCTTTCATGCCAGCTGTACCAGCGCAGCGCCGATGTATTCCTCGGTGTCCCGTTCAACATAGCCTCATACGCGCTTTTGACAATGATGATAGCCCAAGTCTGCGGCCTTCAGCCGGGAGATTTTGTGCACACAACAGGGGACACGCACATATACAGGAATCATTTTGAGCAGGTCGCCCTTCAGCTTTCCCGCGAGCCGAGGCCGCTGCCTGTTATGAAAATCAATCCGGAAGTGAAGTCAATCTTCGGTTTCAGGTATGAGGACTTCTGCCTTGAGGGATATGACCCGTGGCCGGCCATCAAGGCGCCGGTCGCAGTGTGAAACCAGATACAGCATAACAGACGATGGGGAAGGACAAACTCAGGAAATTCAAGGAGAACGAGACATTTTCCTGCCTTATACAGCCGAAGACCGATGAACTTATAGAGAGGCCGGCCAGTGCAGGGAATCCGGAGGTCACACCGGAGGATTCATCCTGTGGTAAAGTAATTTATAAGGACCATCCGCTCAAAGGACATTGGGCGGACAAAGTATTCCATAACTGCAATCCTATAGTGGTGGAGCTTGGCTGCGGCAAAGGGGAATATACGATAGACCTCGCATTGCGCAATCCTGGCTGCAATTACATTGGAGTCGACATCAAGGGGGCGAGGCTGTGGAAAGGTGCAAAATATGCCCACGAGCACAATCTTCCGAATGTGGCATTCCTCCGGACAAGAATAGAGTTCATAGAGGCCCTTTTCGGCCCGGAAGAGATATCGGAGATATGGATTACATTCGCGGACCCGCAGATCGGCAGGGAAAAGAAACGGCTGACTTCGCCTCTGTTCCTTTCCCGGTACAGGGGTTTCCTCAAAAAAGACGGAATCGTCCACCTGAAGACGGACAGCCGCTATCTGCATGAATATACGAGGGCAATTGCAGAGCAGAACGGCCTCAGGATTCTTGCCTGTTCTACAGACATCTACGGCGGACGGTCGGAAGACATCGTCTCAAAGTTTTCTTCCCTTGCTTCCGTCTGCGGCAAGGATGCGGTGGATGCGCTCTTTGAAGTGCAGACATTCTATGAATCCCAATATCTGGCACAGGGCATTCCAATCACATATCTTGCATTTCAGATAGACCATGAAGGGGACTACATCAGTCCCGAATGGGAGCCGGAGCGCTGGGAACGGTGACAGCTCCAGGCAAGGCCGCCGCATGAGAGCAGCAGAAGCAGAATCAGAGTGATTGACGATGCCCTTGAGAGGCGTTCCCCGATGACATATGACCGGGGCTCGAAACGCATGACAACTTCATGTTCTCCGGCAGGGATGAAGGCTCCGCGGAGAATCCAGTCTGCCCTGAAAAGCTCTGCAGGCTTGCTGTCGATTGTGAAGGTCCAGCCGTCCGGATAGTAGATTTCACTGAAGATGACGGCTCTTTCCGAATGCAGCCTTGACCTGTAGTGCAGTTCGTTCGGAGCGTAGGATGTCATCCACACCGAGTCCGCAGGCGCGATGTCCGTGCGTGCGAGGGCCGACAGGGAGTCCAGCCGTTCCCTTGCCCACAGGAAATCATCGCCGATGACGGCGGTATTGCGCAGGTCAGTGCCTTTCAGCATGGCAATCTCATCGTCAGGAGTGGCTGCGGCCACAGCGGATTCGGCAATCCAGCAGTTGCCCATGGCATGGCCGTTCACTACAGGAGGGTATTCCCCGCCTATTATGATATATTTGCCGTTGAGCATGGAAGTCACAGGCAGATAAGGGAGGGCAGCCTCGGCATCCTGTATTGTGGCGGATGAATTGACGGTGCCTATGATGCTGCTGATTTCACCGGTGAGATACTGTTCTATGAGGTCCTGGTATCTCTGCATCTTGGCAGGGCTGTATCCGCCTATCGACTTGTGCCAGTAGCTGGCATGGGAGTCATTGAAAGTATTGACGCTGATGTCCAGCACACGGTATTCCGGAGCCGGGTCCTGAAGTATGGCCTTGTCCACCGGCCTCTGTGCAAACTGTCCGGAAAATTCCCTCTTTGACACGAAATGGTCCTTGTTGAGGTATCTCTTGCCGACAGGGAAAAGGTCGATGATGACCAGAAGGGAAATGGCGAGGCCCGCAATCATGACCCGGTTTGTGCCCGCGGCCTTTCCTGAGGAGGCCTTCTTTGGCTCCTGCGTCCCCGAAATAGACTTTCCTCCGGCAGTCTTTCTGCCACACAGGAAATAAATGATGCCTGCGGTGCAGAGTATCAGCACAAGGCTGCGCACTGCATCCCTGACAAGCAATGTCCTCCTGTCTGCGGCAAGCGAGTCTGCAAGCAGGTCGGGAAGAGACGAATCGGACGGGCCGGAGAAAGTGCCGGCGAGCCCCGGGAACAGGACAAACAGGAGACAGAAGCCGCCTGTGACAGCAGTCGCGATGACAAGCCCGCGCCTGGTCCTGCCGGAGTCATATTCCGCCTTCAGGATTCTGTCAAGCACGACGAATCCGAGCACAGGCAGAGTCACCTGAAGGATGACAAGGGCCATCGATACTGTGCGGAACTTGTTGTAGAGAGGGGCATAGTCGAACCACAGTCTGGTGAACCACATGAAATGGCTTCCCCATGCCAGGAATATCGCGATGACCGTGGCTATGAGCAGCCACCATTTTTCCTTTCTGTCATAGAGGCAGAGCCCGAGGACGAACAGGAATATTGTGACGGCTCCCATATACATCGGACCGGCCGTGAAAGGCTGCGGACCCCAATAGAGAGGAAGGTATCCGAGTATTTCCTTTACATTCGGCTGTCCCGCCTCACGCAGAATCTTCTCCGTCTCCGAATCCTTGAAAGTGATGGCTCCTGCTGAAGCTCCTCCGTTGAAGTCCGGTATGAGTAGGTTCGGGGTCTCTTCTATCCCGTAGGACCAGGCCGTGGCATAGTCAAGGTCAAGGCCTTTGCCGCTTTCCATCTCATGCTGCGGGGTGAGTTCCGATCCGCCTCTCATTGTGTACGGGGTGTAGCTCATGGTAGGGATGAGCTTGTTGAGGTTGGTGGCGATGCCGGTGCATCCGATGACGAGCAGGAGAGCCGAAGCGGCGAAGAACCTGCCGATGCTTTTCCTGTTCTCTTTGCTCAGGCAGAGCCATACGAGCCATACGGCCGCATAGATGAAGATGATTATGGCCAGATAATATGTTATCTGCGGATGATTGGCCTTGATCTGGAAACTGAGGGCAAAAGCGAACATGGTGGCTCCGAGAACAGTCTTCGGCAGCCATGCCGATGCCCTGGTGCCCTTCATTGCGCTTCTGTATGTGAACACCATGGCGGCAAGCACCCATGGCATGAAGGCTATGGCCTGCATCTTTGTGTTGTGCCCCACCTGTATTATCTGCATGTTGTAGGAGCAGAATGCCACGGCAATCGCTCCTGCCACGGCAAGCCACCAGTTGACGCCGAATGACAGCATCAGCAGAAATCCTCCGAGAAGGGCTACGAACAGGTAGGATGCCGGTCTGGCTCCGGCAAGCAGAAAGTCGTAGAGAGGCTTTGTCCAGTCTCCGTCAAAGTCATCGTACATCGTCACATTCGGCATGCCTCCGAACATGGAGTTGGTCCAGGCCGTCTTGTCATCCGGATGGGCGGCATTGTGGGCGATTGTCTCCTGAGCCATTCCTCTCCAGCCAGATATGTCCGACTGGTTGACAATCTTCCCGCTGAGCACCTCCGGCACGAAGGCGTATGAGACGGCTATGAACAGCAGGATTATGCCTGCGAATGCCAGTATTTTCCGTATCAGGGTTTTCCTTTCCATCGTTCTCTGTTATTTTCTTTCAATCATTGATTCCATGAGCGAAGCCATGCGGCCTGCCAGGAATTTCCGTGAATATTGTTCTATGTTGCCTGTGCTCATGCAGGATTCGCCCTTCTTGAATGCGTCCCAGTTTCTGCCGATGCAGGCGGATATGCCGGAACTGTCGTCCCAGCCGTATACTTCGCCGGCCTTTGCCCTCCGGAGAATGGCTGCCATTGCCCCGTCACTCTGTCCTATTCCGAGGACCGGGCGCCGGGATGCGAGATATTCGAAGAGCTTGCCGGGAAGCACTGCCCTGTATTCAGGCTCTTTCCTTAGGGGAAGAATCAGCAGTGTGGCTCCCTTCTGTTCCCTGACGGCCGTCTGATGCGACTGGTATCCGAGGTCCACGAGATTTTCGTCAAGCCCGCAGCTTCTTATGGAAGATATTATTTCCCTGTCGGTCTTCCCGACGAGGCGGATGCGGAGCATTTTCCTGAATTCCCTGTCAGTCCTGCATTTTTCGGAAAGGACTTTCCAGAGGGTATCGGGATTCCCGTCGGAGGCGAACAGGCCCGTATGCACGATATTGAAATATCCGTCCGGCTCCACCACCTGGTCAAAGTCATCCTCGTCATATCCGTTGGTAATCAGTTCCACTGGCGTGGATGTCATGGCCCTGAACTCCTCCTGCACGAGAGGGGAAACGGATACGACGGCGGTGGCGCTGTCAAGTACCTGCTTCTCAAGCCGGCAGTGCTTCTTTTCCGCCCATCGGCTCAGCTGCAGATGCTTGAAATAGAACAATTTTGTCCACGGGTCCCGGAAATCCGCTATCCACGGCAGTCCGGTGGCTTTTGCGAGCCTGCATGCAATCAGATGCATGGAATGGGGAGGTCCCGTGCTGACAATCACATCGACGGGATGCTCTTCGAGATATTTCTTGAGATATCTGACTGACGGTCTGATCCACAGACACCTCGGGTCGGGGATGAACAGATTGCCCCTTATTGACATCATCAGCCTCTTGAAGACCCCTTTCTTCTGTGCATTGATGGGGTTCACTTCCCCCTCGGAAGCCGCCTTGGCCCCGGTAAGCTTCCGGTATATCCCGTAAGGTTCTATTATGGGTCTCCTGATTATTTCCGCGCATTCCGGGATTTCCTCCCCGAGAGTCCTGTCCCTTGTGGTCAGGTCCGGGTTCTCGGGAGTATATATCACGGGCTGCCACCCGTATTCAGGAAGGTATTTGGAGAACTTGACCCATCTCTGGACTCCAGAACCGCCTGAAGGCGGCCAATAATATGTGATGATAAGCGCCCGTTTCATGTCAATGGCAATCCTTCTGCAAGTCAGTCATACAATCGTGCAAACTTACTAAAAATTTTTGTTGGGGGCCTCCAAGACTTGCTGAATAAGTTGTAAATTTGCTCACTTTAACTTTCCATAACGATACGGATGATGAAACAGGAGAAGATAGCGGAGACTCCGCTGATGAAGCAATATTTCAAAGTCAAGGCGGAACACCCGGAGGCAGTGCTGCTGTTCAGGGTCGGGGATTTCTATGAGACATTCGCTGACGATGCCCTGATAGCGAGCAAGGTCCTCGGAATAGTGCTTACCAAACGGGCCAACGGCTCCGCCTCGTCAGTGCCTCTCGCCGGCTTCCCCCATCATTCCATCGACATGTACCTTCCGAAGCTTGTCCGTGCCGGCTACAAGGTGGCCGTGTGCGACCAGCTGGAGGACCCGAAGCTCACCAAGAAGATAGTCAAGAGGGGAGTGACAGAACTTGTCACTCCGGGAATAGCATTCAGCGACCAGCTCCTGGAGCAGAAGGAGCACAACTATCTGGCCGGCCTCACATTTGACAATGAACGGTGCGGAGCGGCTTTTCTTGATGTCTCTACCGGGACATTTCAGATAGCCGAAGGGTCACTGGCATACATTGAGACCCTCCTGTCGTCATTTGCACCGAAAGAACTTCTCGTGTCCCGCAGTTATGCCAAAGGTGTGCGGGAAAGGCTCGGCGACGGATACTATATCTCGACTCTCGACGAATGGGCATTTGTCTACGAGTCGTCGGCGGAAAAGCTCAGGAAACAGTTAGGGGTGGACTCGCTGAAGGGATTCGGCATAGAGGGCTTCCCTCTCGGCGTGACCTCTGCCGGAGCGCTCCTCGTCTATCTGGAGCAGACCCAGCACACCGGACTCAGGAACATCTGTTCCATATCCAGGATTGACGAAGGGAAATTCGTGTGGATGGACAAGTTCACATTCCGTAATCTGGAGATATTCTCTTCTGCGGCAGGAGGTGAAGGGGTGTCCCTTGTGTCTGTCATTGACAAATGTTCCTCTCCGATGGGGGCAAGGCTTCTGCGCACATGGCTGGCAATGCCGGTGATGGACCTTGACGAGCTCAATTCCCGCTATGATGTGGTGGAGCATTTCGTCAGAAACGGCGAAGACCTGCAGAAGCTGCAGGAACTCATCGGTAACATCGGGGACCTTGAGAGAATCATATCCAGGGCTGCGGCAGGGAAAATTTCTCCCCGCGAAGTCATGCAGCTCAAGCGCGGCCTTGAACAGACTGACCCCATCCGCAGAATCTGCCGGGGCCATGATGTGGCACCGCTGGAAAGGATGGCAGGGTCCCTCGACGGATGCTCTGACCTGCTGGATGCCCTCGGCCGCACGATGTGCCCGGATCCTGCGGCAGCGGTAGGCAAGGGGGATGTCATCGCATCTGGAGTCAGCGAAGAACTGGATTCCCTTCGCAATCTTGCCCGTCACAGCAAGGATATCCTGCTGGAAATCCAGCAGAGGGAAATGGAAAGGACGGGCATCACCTCACTCAAGATAAGCTACAACTCCGTGTTCGGATATTATCTTGAAGTCCGCAACGCGCACAAGGACAAGGTCCCGTCAGACTGGATAAGGAAGCAGACCCTCGTCAATGCCGAAAGGTACATTACCGCCGAACTGAAGGAATACGAGGAGAAGATACTCGGGGCAGAAGAAAAAATCTATGTGCTTGAAGCGCAGATTTATGCCGGTCTCGTGGCTCAGATCCAGGACAATATCGCCGCAATCCAGGGCAACTGCCGCATCCTGTCTCGGCTGGATGTGCTCTCGGGGTTTGCCGAACTTGCGGTCTCCAACAGATATTGCCGCCCGGAGATGAACGACGGCCATGCGATTGACATAAAGGGAGGAAGACATCCGGTGATAGAGACTCTTATGCCGGCAGGGGAAGAGTTTGTCCCGAATGATGTCTTTCTGGACGACAAGAAGCAGCAGATTATAATCCTGACCGGACCCAACATGGCCGGAAAGTCCGCACTCCTGAGGCAGACGGCCCTGATAGTGCTTCTGGCGCAGGTCGGTTCCTTCGTCCCGGCGGATTCGGCCTCTATCGGCTGGTGCGACAAACTTTTCACAAGGGTCGGTGCCTCCGACAACATCTCCAGGGGAGAATCCACCTTCATGGTCGAGATGCTTGAGACATCCATGATTCTGCACAACCTCTCTTCACGCTCCCTTGTGCTTCTGGATGAAATCGGACGCGGGACATCCACATACGACGGAATGTCAATTGCCCGCGCCATCGTCGAATACATCCACGAATACGGCCATGGCGCCAAGACTCTTTTCGCCACCCATTACCATGAACTCAATGACCTTGAGAACATTTACCCGAGAGTCAGGAATTTCCATATAGCCGTCAAGGAAGTCGGCAAGAATGTCATCTTCCTCCGCAAGCTGAAGGAAGGAGGGGTGGCGCACAGCTTCGGAATCCATGTGGCCCGACTCGCCGGCATGCCCCGTCAGGTGATAGAGTCGGCGGAGAGGACACTTGCCGCCCTTGAAAACCAACCGGCGAAAAGAGTACGGGCACACAATGTCAGGGAAGGCCGCATCGAGAGCGACGGCTCCCTTCAGTTATCGTTCTTCCAGCTGGAGGACCCGCTTCTGATGTCTCTCAGGGATGAACTGAATTCCGCCGACCTCAACAATATGACCCCGCTTCAGGCCTTTGACCTTCTCAGGGACATGAAGACGAAGATGGGAATCTGACGACAATATTATCTTCAGCCTATGAAATCTTTTATTGAATATATTCCAATATTCACTATTCTGTTGTCTGTGCTCCTCACATCATGTTCG